>NZ_JBEZXE010000019.1:0-146120 GCF_040637885.1 Kitasatospora sp. NPDC028055
AGCGAACGGATAACAGATGATGAAAGTTGTCACCTGTCATCCGTTCGCTGTTATCTGTTAGGAGGAACGTTCCTCCTGGGCCGCCGACGGTTCGCGGAGCCGTCCGGCCCCGCCCGGCTCAGTGGATGATGCCGGTGCGCAGCGCGACCGCGACCATCCCGGCGCGGTCGCCGGTGCCGAGCTTGCGGGCGATCCGGGCCAGGTGGCTCTTCACGGTGAGCGCGGACAGGCCCATCGCGACGCCGATCGCCTTGTTCGACTGGCCCTCGGCGACCAGCCGCAGCACCTCGACCTCGCGGCCGGACAGCTCGCGGTAGGCGGTCTGCTGCGGGCCCGGCGCCCCGGGGGCACCCGGTGCGCCCGGGGCGCCGGCGGCGCCCGGCATGCCCGGCATCCCGGGGCGGCGCATCCGGCCGGCCAGCCCGGCGGCACCGAGCGGCAGGCCCGGGCGGCCGGGCATCGCGACGTTGGTGCGGGTGCCGGTGACCACGTAGCCCTTGACGCCGCCCGCGAGCGCGCTGCGGACCGCGCCGATGTCGTCGGCGGCGGACAGGGCCAGGCCGTTGGGCCAGCCGGCGGCGCGGGTCTCGGCGAGGATGGTCAGGCCGGAGCCGTCCGGCAGGTGGACGTCGGCGACGCAGATGTCGCGCGGGGTGGAGACCCGGGGGCGGGCCTCGGCGATCGAGGACACCTCGATCACGTCGCGGACGCCGAGCGCCCAGAGGTGGCGGGTGACGGTGTTTCGGACGCGGGGATCGGCGATGACCACCATGGCGGTGGGCTTGGTCGGGCGGTAGGCGACCACGTTTGCGGGGTGCTCAAGAAGGACCGACACCAGGCCTCCTGCGGGGAGTGGCGGACGGAACCCCGAGGGGGCGGTCGGAGTGTTCCGCGTTCGGAAAGGGTCACAGTCTGCTTCGGCAGCTACCGTGCCCGGCTTTAGCGAAAGATCACGATCTAGTGAGTAACAATACGGACAAATCGCGCATATGACTGATGCGACATGCCTGGAATTCGTACAAAATCGATCAGATCCGTGACAGATCGATCGACTTTGAACAGGTAATTGACGCAGAGCGGGGCCGAAGTCACACTCCGTCAGTCCTGGGGGTGGCGTCGGGGCAGGCGGTGCCCTCCGGCTCGGACGCCACCCTTCAGTGCGACCGGGGGCGTCGCCGGGCGGGCATCGGGACCACTCCACCGAGTGACGTGACCTCGGCCGGCGGCGGGGACGGGTTGGCCGGCGGCAGCCCGGCGCTGATGCAGAGCAGGTCGCCCCAGGCCGCCAGGTGCCGCTCGAACCGGCCGTCGGCCGGCGTCCAGGAGGCCCGGATCTCGATCTCGGTCGCGGCGGGGCGGTCCGCCAGGCCGCCGAAGTACTGCGAGGCGCAGCGGGTCACCGTGCCGGACGGCTCCGCGTACCCGGCGCCGTGCGCCTGCAGCGCGTCCAGCAGCCAGGCCCAGCCGACCTCGGAGAGCATCGGGTCGCCGGCCATCTCCGGCTCCAGCTCCGCCCGGGTCATCGTGACCACCCGGAACTCCCCGTTCCAGGCCTCCTGCCCGGCCGGGTCGTACAGCAGGACCAGCCGGCCGTCGGCCAGCTCCTCGTCGTCCACCTCCACGGTGGCGGTCAGCGCGAAGGCGTACGGGGCCAGCCGGCGCGGGGCCGGTGCGGGGGAGAGCTGGAGCTCCGGCCGCAGCCGCGCCCCGTCGAGGGCCTCCACGGCGGCCCGGAACTCGCTCGGCGCCCCCTCCCGACCCGTTCCGCCACCTGTTCCGCCACCCTGTGCGGGGTGCCCGCCGACCGCTGCCATGCCCCGAAGACTAGGTCGAAGACCCGGGTTATCGCCGCAACTTCCGTCCGAGCGGCGTGCCGGAACGGCAAACCGGCCAGATCTTGGAGGAACCGACGAGACCGCCCGGGAAGTGCGCCCCCGGGCGCATGCGAAGATTTGACCCGTGAGCGAGACTACGGCAGACCCGACGGCGGCCACCCTCGACGGCCGAAGCACCCCCGCGCGCCGCGGCGCCGCGCACGACTCCGCGTTCCTGCGCGCCTGCCGGCACGAGCCGGTGCCGCACACGCCGGTGTGGTTCATGCGCCAGGCGGGCCGCTCGCTGCCCGAGTACCTGAAGGTCCGCGAGGGCATCCCCATGCTGGAGTCCTGCATGCGGCCCGAGCTGGTCAAGGAGATCACCCTCCAGCCGGTGCGCCGGCACAAGGTGGACGCGGCGATCTTCTTCAGCGACATCGTGGTGCCGCTCAAGGCCGTCGGCGTCGACGTGGACATCAAGCCCGGCATCGGCCCGGTCATCGCCGACCCGATCCGCACCTTCGAGGACCTCAACCGGCTGCGCCCGTTGGAGCCCGACGACGTCCCCTACGTCACCGAGGCCGTCGGCCTGCTGGTCGACGAGCTCGGCGGGACCCCGCTGATCGGCTTCGCCGGTGCGCCGTACACGCTCGCCAGCTACCTGATCGAGGGCGGTCCCTCCAAGAACCACGAGAACACCAAGGCCATGATGTACGGGCAGCCCGAGCTCTGGGCCGCCCTGCTGGACCGCCTCGCCGACATCACCTCCGCCTTCCTCAAGGTGCAGATCGAGGCCGGCGCCTCCGCGGTCCAGCTGTTCGACTCCTGGGTCGGCGCGCTCGCCCCGGACGACTACCGCCGCTCGGTGATGCCCGCCAGCACCAAGGTCTTCGACGCCGTCGCCCACTACGGCGTGCCGCGGATCCACTTCGGCGTCGGCACCGGCGAGCTGCTCGGGCTGATGGGCCAGGCCGGCGCGGACATCGTCGGCGTCGACTGGCGGGTGCCGCTGAACGTCGCCGCCGAGCGGGTCGGCCCCGGCAAGGGCCTCCAGGGCAACCTCGACCCGGCGGTGCTGTACGCGCCCACCAAGGTCGTCGAGACCAAGGCCCGCGAGGTGCTGCACGCCGCCCAGGCGCTCGGCACCAGCGGCCACATCTTCAACCTCGGCCACGGCGTGATGCCGTCCATGGACCCGGACGCGCTCAGCCGCCTGGTCTCCTTCGTGCACGAGGCCAGCGCGCGCTGACGCGTCGGGCTGCGGCGGCGGGCCGGACCCGGGCCATCCGGTGGTGACCTCGATCCCCGCCCGCCGCAGCAGCGCCGCCGTCACCCCGTCCCCGCGCCGCAGCTCCCCGGTGAACGTCCCGTCGTACACCTGCCCGCAGCCGCACGACGGACTGCGCGCCATCAGCAGCGCCCGCCGCGCGCCTGCCACCTCGGCCGCCGCCGGCGCTGCCCGGGCACCGGACACGGACGACTTCGCCCGCCCGTCGTAGCGGCAGGGGATTCCGGCCAGGCACGCACTCACCACGATCGGTTCCATGGCGCACAGACCAAGCAGCGGCTCTCCGCGCCTCGGGACTCGCTATCTTGGGGGCATGAGTGAGCTGCCGGACTGGATGTACGCGCCCAGAGCCGAGGGCTGGTTCGCCGATGACCTCGACCACCTGCCGCAGGCGCCACGTCACACCGAACTGATCGACGGAGCACTGGTCTTCATGATGTCCCCCCAGCGGTGGTGGCACGGTGATGTCGTCACGGACCTCGTGTACGCCCTGCGGCCCCAGACGCCGGAGGGGTACCGGGTCGGGCGGGAGATGACGATCAAGCTCGACAAACGAAATCGCCCCGAGCCGGATGTGCTCGTCGTCAAGGCCGAATTCGATGCCGATCGCACCCAGTTCGTCCCTGATGAGGTGGCGCTCGTCGTCGAGGTCGTCTCGCCGGAGTCCGCGCACCGCGACCGTACGGTCAAGGTCCGCAAGTACGCAGAGGCCGGTATCCCGCACTACTGGATCGTCGAGGAGGAGGACGGCTTGCCCGTCGTCCACGTCTTCGAGCTGGAGCGGGTGACCTCCTCGTACGTCCCGGCCGGGATCTTCCGGAGCACGCTGGAGCGGCCGGTGCCGTTCCCGATCTCGATCGACCTGGACGGCTTGGTACCGGCGAAGCCCGAGCGTGCAGCGGATTGAGGCTCCGGCGTAAAGACCTGCGAGACTGCGAGCATGTCGGATGCACAGGTCGTCGTCGTCGGTGGTGGGATCGCGGGGCTGGCTGCGGCCGCCTTCCTGAGCGGGGCGGCCGGGGGGCCGGCGCGGGCGCGGGTGACGTTGCTCGAGGCGTCGGGGCGGGTCGGCGGGAAGCTGTGGGGCGGCGAGGTTGGCGGGGTCCGGGTGGACCTCGGGGCCGAGTCGGTGCTGGCGCGGCGGCCGGAGGCGGTCGAGCTGGCCCGGGCCGTCGGGCTGGGGGAACAGCTGGAGCCGCCGACCGGCGCGAAGGCGGCGATCTGGACCAGGGGCGCGCTGCGACCGCTGCCGGGCGGGCAGGTGATGGGCGTCCCGGGCGACCTGGAGGCGCTGGCCGCCTCCGGGGTGCTCAGCGCCGAGGGGCTGGAGCGGGCCCGGCACGAGCGGGCCGGCGAGGTCGGGGAGGACGTCGCGATCGGCCGCTACGTCGCCGACCGGCTGGGCCAGGAGGTGGTGGACCGGCTGGTGGAGCCGCTGCTGGGCGGCGTCTACGCCGGTCGCGCCGAGGAGATCTCGCTGCGCGCCGCCGTGCCGCAGCTGCTGCCGATCGCCCAGGGCGGCGGCTCGCTGGTCGAGGGGGTGCACGCGCTGGCGTCCCGGCCGCAGGTGGTCGGCACCCCGGTGTTCCAGGGCCTGCGCGGCGGCCTCGGCACCCTGCCGGAGGCGGTGGCCGCGGCCTGTGTGCGGGCGGGCGTGGACCTGCGTACCGACACCCCGGTGGAGGAGCTGCGCCGCACCCCCGAGGGCTGGCGGGTGGTGGCCGGCGGCGAGGTGCTGACCGCCGACGCCGTGGTGCTGGCCGTCCCGGCGCCGGCCGCGGCCCGGCTGCTGCGGGCGGACGCCCCGACGGCGGCCGCCGAGCTGGACACCGTCGAGTACGCGGGCATGGCCCTGGTGACGCTGGCGTTCCGCCGCGCCGACCTGCCCGGGCCGCCGGCCGGCAGCGGCTTCCTGGTGCCGCCGGTGGACGGCCGCCGGATCAAGGCCTCGACCTTCTCCTCCAACAAGTGGGGCTGGCTGGACCGTTCCGCCCCGGACGCCTTCCTGCTGCGCACCTCGCTGGGCCGCCACCGCGAGGACCAGGTGCTGGAGCTGCCGGACGAGGAGCTGGTGGCCCGCTCGCTGGCGGACCTGGAGGAGGCGGTCGGCCTGACCGCCCGGCCGTACGACACCTTCGTGTCGCGCTTCACGGCGGGCCTGCCGCAGTACCCGGTGGGCCACCCGGACCGGGTGGCCCGGGTGCGGGCGGCGGTGCGGGCGGTGGGCGGCCTGGCGCTGTGCGGCGCCGCGTACGACGGGGTGGGGATCCCGGCCTGCATCGCTTCGGCGGCCGCCGCGGTGGCGGCCGTCGGCGAGCACATCGACAGACCGTCGACCCCGGCGACCGGGGACGGTTCCACGGAGAGGACAATGGGCGCATGACTGAGAGCGTTGAGCGGGAGCCCGAGCAGCGGCCCGAGAAGAAGAAGGCACGCGACCTGAACCAGGTCATCCGCTACACCATGTGGTCGGTGTTCAAGCTCAAGGGCGCCCTGCCCGAGGACCGCACCGCCCTCGCCGCCGAGGTGGACGAGCTGTTCGCGCAGCTGGACGCCAAGGACGTGACGATCCGGGGCACCTACGACGTGTCCGGGCTGCGCGCGGACGCCGACCTGATGATCTGGTGGCACGCCGAGGACTCGGACGACCTCCAGGAGGCGTACAACCGCTTCCGCCGTACCGGCCTGGGCCGCCAGCTGGAGCCGGTCTGGTCCAACATGGCGCTGCACCGCCCGGCCGAGTTCAACAAGTCGCACATCCCGGCCTTCCTCGCCGACGAGCGCCCGCGCGACTACGTCTGCGTGTACCCCTTCGTCCGCTCCTACGAGTGGTACCTGCTGCCGGACGCCGAGCGGCGCGCGATGCTCGCCGAGCACGGCCAGATGGCCCGCGGCTACCCGGACGTGCGGGCCAACACGGTGGCCTCGTTCGCGCTCGGCGACTACGAGTGGCTGCTCGCCTTCGAGGCGGACGAGCTGCACCGGATCGTCGACCTGATGCGCGACCTGCGCCCCTCCCGGGCCCGGCTGCACGTCCGCGAGGAGGTGCCGTTCTTCACCGGCCGCCGCAAGCCGGTGAGCGAGCTGCTGAACGGCCTGGTCTGACCCGCGTTGCACCGGAGGCCGGCTCCCCCCGCTCGGGCGGGGAGCCGGCCTCCGGCGTTCGTGCGGTTCGGCCGCGGTTCAGCCGCGGTGCGGGCGCAGGGCGGCGCGCAGGCGGGCGTCGGGGAGCACGGCGGGGCCGTTCATCGCGACGGCGGTGAGCAGTTCGCGCTCCTCGTCGTCGGCGAGGCCGTGCTGGCGGGCCGGGCGGACCTCGCGCAGCACCTCCTGGCCGGTCGGGGAGGCCCAGCGGGTGTACGGGTAGACGTCGACCCGGGCCATCAGCAGGGTGCCCGCGGTGAGCACCAGCGGCAGCGCGAACCAGGCGAACGGGGCGAGGGTGTCACCGCCGGTGAAGCCGCTGAGCGAGACCGCGGCGGCCAGCAGCACCACCGTCAGCAGCATCGCGTGCCGGACCTGGCGCACCGCCACCACGGTGTTGCGCTGGACCAGGGCCGGGGTGGCCAGGCCGGCCAGCGCCAGCCGGGCGCCGATCTCCAGCACGGTGGGGTGCTCGCCCATCGCCCGGCGCAGCTCGTCGGTACGGCACTGGCCCTCGGGGCCGACGGTGGCGATCACCGCCCGTTCCAGCCGGCTGCGGCCCCTGGGGTCGACCACGGTGGTCCAGCCGGTGTGGGCGAGGTGCAGGCGGCCGCGGCCGGCCATCAGGACGAGGGCGAGTTCGACCACCCGGTCCGGGCCGCCGGCCAGGTAGGCCGTCTCGTACAGTCCGATGCCGACGGCCTCCGGCGGGCGCAGCCCGTCCTGGTCGGCGAGGGCATCGGCGGTGGCGGTCATCCGCACCAGCCGGAGGCAGGACAGCACCGCCGCGACACAGGCCGGTATCAGGAACAGCAACCACATGGGCTTGTTCTATGCCTGGCGCCCCGGCGCGGGGAACGGCTTCCCGGGGCGCGATACCGAACTGTGACGTCAGGAGCCGCCGCAGCTGCTCCCGCAGCTCGACCCGCAGCTGGAGGAGGAACCGCAGCTGGAGTGCGAGGAGCCGCAGCTGCTGGAGTGCGAGGAACCGCACGAGGAGTGGTGCGAGGAGCCGCAGGAGTGGTGGTGGGTGGAGCCGGAGCCGGCGGAGCCGCACGAGGCGGTGGCGGCGGCGCCGCAGGAGGAACCGCTCCACGAGGAGTCGCTCGACGAGGAGTTGCCGGCCGAGGACCCGCTCGACGAGGACGACGAGGAGAAGAAGGACGAGGACGCCTGGGCCTGTCGCAGCGCCTCGTCCTCGGCCGCCGCGGCCAGCATCGCGGCCTCCAGCTCCTGGTTGTCCAGCGCGGCCGCGGCCAGGCCGCCGAGGGCGACCGCGCCCAGCATCGCGCCGCCCGTCAGCCGGGGGGAGACGCCGGAGCCGGGCGTCCACGGGGTGCCGCCCCGCATCAGCGCGAGCTGGCGGTGCCCGGCCGGGGTGACCCGGCCGTCGGCCGGGCGGGTGGCGAGCAGGGTGACGGCGCCGAGGAACAGCAGCAGGCCCGGGTACCAGAGGTTGGGGCGGTCGTAGAGGGCGGCGCCGTCGTCCAGCAGCAGGGCGAGCCCGGCGAAGACCACGACGTCGAGCATCGCCAGCCAGAGCAGCCGCCGTGCCATGCGAGCCCGGTGCAGCCGTTCCGGACGGCGCATCAGGCCGCGGTCGGCGAGCCGGTCGCCGATCTCCTGGACGGCGGCGGAGCGCGTCACCGTGCGGCGCAGCGCACCGAGTTCCCGGCTGCCGGTCGGGCCGACCGCGTCGTGCACGGCCTGGTCGACCGCGTCGTACGGCCGGGCGCCGGTGAGGGTGACCAGTCCGGCGCGGTTGATCACGACCTGCTCGCCGAGGTGCATCCGGATCAGCGCGGTGTCGAAGACCCGGCCCGGGCCGCCGGCCAGGAAGGCGGTGTCCAGCAGCGGCAGGCCGCGGCCGGGCAGGCCCTGCGGGCGGGGCACGTGGGTGACCCGCTGCCGGGCCTGGGAGGCGTACAGCGCGGCCGCGACCAGCAGGAGGGCCGGGATCAGGAAGTAGCTGTTGTGCCACATGGGCGGTTCCCCCGAGTGAGACGTCGGATCAGTGGCCGCGCAGGGCCCGGCGCAGCCTGGCGAGTGGGCCGGGCGGCGGCTCGGGCGCCGGGTGGAGCCACTGCTCCAGGGCGCGGCGGTGGTCGGCGGCGGACGGGCCGCCGTCGGTGAGCACCCACGCGGCGAAGGCCCGGGCGTCGGCGTGGTAGCCGCCGGTCTGCGGGTGGGTGCGGGCGTAGGCGAGGAAGAGCGGCCCGTACTGCGCCCCGAGCAGGCGGGGCAGGTCGGGAGCGACCTTCGCGGTGGTGTCGCGCCGCTTGGCGGCGAGGCCGGTGGACTGGGCGCGGACCTGGTCCGGGTCGAAGCCGGGCGGGACGGGCCCGCCGGCCACCAGGGCGGCCAGCAGTTCCGTCTGGCGCCGGGCCAGGCGCTCCCGGGCGCTGCCGGTGGCGCACTCGGTGCGGTCACCGGTCGCGTCCTCGGCGCCTGCGGGCCGGGTCGGCTCGACGCGGTCCAGGTCGGGCGTCATCGGGTGCTCCCCTCCAGCACCCGACGGATGGCGTCCAGTTCACCGGCCAGTTCGGAGGGCGGCGGGAAGTCGGCGTCCCGTTCCAGCAGGACGCCGGGCGGTTCGACCCGCGCGCAGAGTTCGGCCAGGACCTCCAGCACCGGTTCGGTGACGGGGTGGGCGTGGGTGTCGTGCCACACGCCGTCGACCAGGGTGCCGCCGGCGACGTGCACGTAGGCGAGCGCCTCCAGCGGCAGGCGGTCGAGCTCGGCGGCCGGGTCGGTGCCGAGGTTGACCCGGTTGGTGTGCAGGTTGGCCACGTCGATCAGCAGTCGGACGCCGGTCCGCTCGACGAGTTCGGCGAGGAACTCGCCCTCGGTGAACTCGTCGTCGGGCCAGGCGAGTTGGGCGGCGATGTTCTCCAGGGCGAGCGGCACCGGGAGCTGGTCCTGGGCGATCCGGACGTTCTCGGCGATCACCCGCAGCGAGTCCCGGGTACGCGGGACGGGCAGCAGGTGGCCGGCCTCCAGGCCGTCGGCCCGGACGAAGGCCAGGTGCTCGGTGACCAGCGGGGAGCCGAGCGCGAGCGCCGTTCCGGCGAGCCTGTCGAGCCGGCCCCGGTCCGGCCGGTCGGCGCCGCCGAGGCCGAGGCCGACGCCGTGCGGGACGACGGTGACGCCGCGTTCGCGCAGGACGGTGAGCGAGGTGGGCAGGTGGTCGGCGCAGACGTTCTCGGCGACCACCTCGACCCAGTCCAGGCCGGGCTGGCGCTCGACCACGGTGTCGATCTCGCTGCGCCAGCCGAGGCCGACGCCGAGCCGGGGCGAGGCGGTGTCCGTAGCAGTGGTGTCCGTAGCGGCGGTGTCCACCGTGGCGGCGGCGGAGCCGGGCAGGTCCAGGGCAGGGGAGGTCATCGGTTCGCCCCCTTCGGAGGGCCGGGTGGGGAGGCCGTCGGACGGTGCGGGCGTCGTCGCCAGGACCGCGTGGCCGTGTTGCTGAGGATGTCCCCGGGCGGGGTGGCTGCCAAGCCTCACCCGGTCTTCTCAGAGCATTATTTGAGCTTGCCGTCCCGGCGATCGAGGACTCCGGCCCCCGCCCGGGGCGACTCCACAGGCGGGCGGCCCGTCGGCGGGAAATTCGGAGGCGGCCGAGGGCGGGCGCGGATAGCGTGCGAATCCATGACTGATACCGAACTGACGATCCGAGACTTCCGCCCCGCCGACGCCGAGGCGGTGGCGGCCGCCCACCGGGCCGGCCGCGAGCACCTGGTGATGAGCGCCGAGGCGCTGCTCTGGATGAACGCCCGGACCAATCCCGAGGAGCACTTCCGCACCTTCGTCGCCGAGTTGGACGGCCGGGTGGTCGGCGCGGTGCGCTGCGGACTGGTGCTCGGGACGACGACCACCGGCGTCGGCTACGCCAACGGCAGCGTGCTGCCGGAGTTCCGGCGGCGCGGCGCGGCCACCGCCTTGCTGGCCGCGGCCGAGCGGCACCTGACCGCCCACGGGGTGGCCGAACTGCACACCTGGCTGGACGACGAGCCCGCCGCCCTGGCCTTCGGCACCGCCCGGGGCTACCAGCTGGGGCGCGAAGCCCACTTCGGCGGGCGGGACCTGACCCTCCCGCTGCCGCCGGCGCCGGCGCGCCCGGCCGGCGTCGAGCTGCGCCCGGCCACCGACTGGGCGGACGATCCGCGCCCGCTGTTCCTGGTGGAGGCGGACGCGATCCGGGACGAGCCCGGCGAGGTGGTGATGGACGCCCTGGACTACGAGGAGTGGCTGCGGGGCGACTGGGCCCGGCCGGACCTCGACCTCGGGCTGACGGTGGTCGCCGTGGTGGACGGCGAGCCGGCGGCCCTCACCTTGGCGCAGACCGACGGGGTGGACCGCTACTGGTCCGGGTTCACCGCCTGCCGCCGGGAGTTCCGCGGCCGCGGGCTGGCCAAGCTGGCCAAGCTGGAGTCGCTGCGGCGCGCGGCCGCGGCGGGCCACCGCCGCGCGTACACCAGCAACGACGCCACCAACGCGCCGATGCTGGCGATCAACGCCTGGCTGGGGTACGAGCGCTGCGCGGGGGAGCGCAGGGGGATCAAGCGCCTGGGGTGACGGGGGGCGCGCGGGCCCGAGCCCCCGATTTGCCGCGAAGGGGGGTATTTCCGGCCACGGACGGGGACATGACCAGGGCGCACAGTTCGTGGTCGAGTCTTCCCCCGGGGGATCATATGGAGATCCTGCTCCAGGTGCTGATCGCATCGGTTCCGGCCGTGATCGGTTTCCTCGCGGCCCGTTCCCTCGCCCGCACCATGCTGTTCCTCCGCTACGGCTTCCTGCGGGCGCTGCTGGCGCCGTACGGGCGGGTGCAGATCGTCATCCCGAGCCTGGAGGTGGCGGAGTTCGCCTTCACCTCGGACGGCTGCCAACTGACCAGCCGCGGGCCGAAGAACGTGCTGTTCGTGCCGATGGCCGAGGCCAGGGCGATAGCGGAGCTGACCGACCTGCTGCGGAAGGTCAACCGCAAGGCGACGATCGAGCTGGTGGTGGCGGGGGCGCAGGACCCGCGGATGCCGACCTTCTCGATCGGCGGGCCGGGCGTCAACTCCTACTCCGGCGGCGTGCTGGACGCGGTGTTCCCGGACTTCGCGGTCGAGTACCCGGACGAGGCCCGCGCCCGCTGGGGCGGGATGACCTTCGAGGCGCTGTACAACCCGGCCGGGGAGCTGATCCGCGACCACGGCTTCATCTTCGTCACCCGTACGCCCCGGCACGCGCCCTGCGTCGTGCTCTGCGGGGTGTTCGCCTTCGGTTCGGCGATGGCGGTGGAGGCCCTGACCTCGGCGAACCGGAGTTCCCCGCTGGCGGCGCTGTTCCGCTCGGGGGAGAAAGGATTCGTCGCGGTGGAGGGGCGGGTGATCGGGCTGGACACGGTGGACGTCACGGTCGAGGTCTGCCGGGTGCTGCCCGCCCAGCGGTCCGACGTCCCGTCGGGGTTCCGGGGTGAGGTGTCCACGAGTCGTCCCGAGCCGTGAGACGATTGGTCTCGACCACGTGGTGCGAATCCGGACAGTGCGGGAGGGAACGGGGCACTAACTCCAGCTGGTCGTACAGCTTTTGCCCCATCCCTGACACAACATGGGCATAATCGCGCGCATGACGATCAACCGTGCGAACGTGAGCGCGATTGCCGAGGACCTGTACGTGTGGCTCCCCCCGAAGCGGGGCTGGGGCCTGGCCAACTGCGGCCTGCTGGCCTCCGAGACCACCGCGCTCTGGATCGACACCCCGTACGACCCCTCACTGGCCGGGGAGTTCCTGGCCGCCAGTCGGCGCCTGCTGCCGACCGGGGTCGAGATCGACCGGGTGGTCGTCACCCACGCCAACGGCGACCACCTGTGGGGCGCCGGAGTGCTCCCCGACGCCGAGGTGATAGCCACCCGCGAGGCGCTGGAGCACATCCACTGGGAGCCCACCCCCCAGCAGCAGCACGCCCTGCTCACCAACAGCGACCCGGACTCCCCGCTCGGCGGCTACCTCCGCGAGCACTTCGGGGGCTTCGACTGGTCCACCACCGAGCCGGTGCACCCGGACACCGTCTTCACCGGCGAGCTGGAGCTCAAGGTGGGCCGCTACCCGGTGCGGATCACCAGCCTGCCCGCCGCCCACACCGGCGGCGATCTGATGGTCCACCTGCCGCACCAGCGCGTCGTGTTCACCGGCGACGTGATCTTCTCCTCGACCCCCGAGCAGCCCGGCGACCACCCCTCGCACTGGGCCGGCCCGCTGGAGAACGTCATCGGCGCCTGCGAACAGGCCCTGGACACCGGCGCGGAGATCTTCGTCCCCGGCCACGGCCCGGTGCTCGACCGCGAGGGCGTCCAGGAGCACATCGGCTACCTGGCGTACGTCCGCGAGCGCGCCCACACCCTGCACGCCGCCGGGATACCCGCGCTGGACGCCGCCCGGCGGGTGATCGCCGAGCAGCGCCACCCCGAACTCGGCCTGCCCGAACGGCTGGTGCTCACCGTCGCGGCCGAGTACCGGCACCTGGACGGCTCCGAGCTGCCCGGCATCCTGGACGCCATGGGCCAGGTCGCCCTGGTGGCCCGCGAACTGGCCGAGGACTCGGCCCGGATCCCGCGTCCGCGCTCCGCCGGGAACTGACCGCGGGGAACTGACCGCCGGGGCACCGGCCGCCGGGTACCGACCGCCGGGACACCGGCCGCAACCCCGGCCGGACCCCGCGCGCGCCCGGCACCCGCACTCCCGCACCCGCACCAGCGCACCCGCGCGCACCCCGCTCCCGAGCTCCGCCCGGAACCGCACCCCGGGCGCAGGCCCGGGCCGAGCAGCAAGGACACCCGAGGACCCCGATGACGCAGATCGCGCTGATCGCGCTGATCGTCCTGGCGCTGGCCGCCACCGCGGCCGCGGTCGTGCTCGCCCGCGGCCGGGCCGCGGCCGTCCGCCGGGCGGTGGCCGCCGAGGCCGCGCTCGGCCAGAGCGCGCAGCAGGCCCGCGCCGCCGAGGCCAAACTCGCCCGCGCGGAACGCCAGCGGGACGAGGCCCAGGAGGCCGTACGGAACGCCGCCGAGCAGACCAGGCGGGCCGAGGAGCACACCCGGGCCGCCGACCAGCGGGGCGCCGCCGCCAACGCCCGGGCCAAGGAGGCGAACGCCGGCATCGGGGAGGCGAACGCCCGCGCCGCGGCCGCCGAGGCCCGGCTGGCCGCCGCGGACCGCGCCGCCGCCGCGCTGCTGGCCGAGATCGGCCACCTCGCCCAGGAACGGGTCGTCGCCACGGCCGTCCGGCTGACCCACACCAACGCCCCGGCGGTCGGCCCGCTGGACCCGCAGGCCGTCGGCCCCGAGGGCGTCCGGGCGCTGCAGTCCGTGCTGGACGCCACCACCGCGGCCCTCGCCGACGAGCGCGAGCGGGTCGACGCCGCCGCCCGGGCCGCCATGCGCGGCGCCACCTCCCGGATCCAGACCCTGCTCTACCAGATCCAGAGCCTGGTCCAGCAGCTCCAGCACGACAACGACGACCCCCGGCTGCTGGAGGTCGACTTCCGCAACGAGGTCGCGCTGCGCCGGATCCAGACCGTCGCCGTGCTCTGCGAGGCCTGGCCGGGCCTGGCCCGGACCGACTCCCCGCTCGCCGAGGTGGTCGTCGGCGCGCTCTCCCGGGTGCCCGGCTACGCCCGGATCAAGGTCGCCAACCACCTGCGCGAGCAGCGGCTGGCCGTGGTCGCCCGGGCCGCCGAGCCGATCGCCATCGCCATCGCCGAACTGCTCGCCAACGCCACCGCCTACTCCCACCCGGAGACCGACGTCCCGGTCACCGTCCAGCAGGGCGGCCGCGGCGCGCTGGTGATCGTCGACGACAGCGGCATCGGCATGGACGAGGACCAGCTGCGCCGGGCCCGCCGACTGCTGGCCGGCCCGGCGGACGTGCTGCTCACCGAGCTGGGCAACCCGCCCAAGACCGGCTTCGCGGTGGTCGGCAAGCTGGCCCGCCAGTACGGCTTCACCTGCCACATCGAGCCCTCGCCGTACGGCGGTATGCGGACCCTCCTGCGCATCCCGGCCGCGCTGGTGACCACGGTGGACGACGAGCAGCCGCTGTCCGTGCTCACCCCGCTGCCGCTGCGGGCCGGCGGCGGCCCGGCGCCGGCGCCCACCGTCGCGGCCGTCCCGCCGATGCGCGACGCCGACGAGCAGGGCCCGCCGGTGCTCGCCGACCGCCACAACCAGCCCGGGCCGCACCCGGCGCCGGCCATCCACGTGGTGCCCGACCCGGAGGCGGGGGCCACCCCCGACGGGGACGGCAGCGGCCTGCCCAGTCGGCGCCGCCGCCGCCCGCGCGGCGGCGAGGAACGGGGGTCGGCGCCCGGGGCACCGGCCGCCGGGGGAGCGTCCGCCGGGGCACCCGCCGCCGGGGCCGCGGGCGGCCCGGGGGAGCAGCCCGCACCGTACGTCCGCACCCCCGAGCGGGCCGCCGCCCACTGGCAGGCCCTGCAGCGCGGCACCGACTCCGGCCGGGCCGCGGCGGCCCAGGCCGCCCCGGGCACCCCCGGCAGCACGGCGACCGGCGACACCCCCAGCACCGACGGGACCGGCAGCACCGGCGACACCCGCAGTACCGGCGAGACCCGCAGCACCGGCGACACCACCGCCGGCCGCGACACCGGTGACCACACCACCGGACCGACCTTAGAAGGAGCCGAGCAGTGAGCAGCTCGCCCAGCCCGACCGCCACCGAAGAGATCTCCTGGGTGCTGAACCCGCTGCTGGAGCTCCCGGGGGTGCTGCACGCGGTGGTCGCCACCGGTGACGGCCTCGTCGAGGCCGCCTCCGACAGCCTCGGCCGGGCCTCCGCCGAGCGGGTCGCCGCGATGACCGCCACCGTGCACGCCGCGGCCCGCGCCTTCACCACCGCCTTCACCGACGTCGAGCGGCCCCGACTGGCCCAGACCGTGGTGGAGTCCGACCTCGGCTACGCCATCGTGGTCCCCGCCGGGGAGAACACCTCGCTCGCCGTGTTCACCGCCCCGGACGCCCAACTCGGCAACGTGGCCTACCAGATGCAGCTTCAGGTCGCCGCCCTCGGCCGGGCCCTGGCCAGCCCGTCCCGGCAGCAGGAGGCCGGCGCGCAGGGCACCCCGACCGGGTCATGAGCGCCGTCCCCCGCAGGCGGATGGTGCCCGCCTACCTGGCCACCGGCGGCCGCAGCCGCCCCGGCACCGACGGCTTCGAGCGGCTGACCGTCCTGTTCGCGGACCGCGCCGAACCGCCCGCCGACCTCGACCCGGAGCACCGCCGGCTCTGGGAACTGCTGCGCCCCGGCGCGCTGACCGTGATGGAGGCCGCCGCGCACCTGCGCCTGCCGGTCAGCGCCACCGTCTTCCTCGCGGCCGACCTGGTCGAGGCGGGCTGCCTGCGCGCCCGCGCGCCGATCCCGCGCGCCCAGCAGACCGACCGCTCCATCGTCGAGAGGCTCCTCGTTGGACTCCGTGCGCTCCGGTGACCCCGGTTCCGGCCCCGGCAAGGTCCCCGGCCCCGGCCCCGGCCCGGGCCACAGCCAGGTCCCCGGTTCCGACCACGGCCTCCCGGCCGGGCGGTCGAGCCGGGTGGGCTACCTGCCCGACCGGGACCAACTGCTGATGAAACTGGTGGTCGCCGGCCCGTTCGGGGTCGGCAAGACCACGCTCATCCGCACCCTCTCCGAGATCGCCACCCTGCACACCGAGGAGGCGATGACCGAGACCGGCCGGCCGGTGGACGACCTGGCGGGCCTGCCGGAGAAGACCACCACCACGGTCGCGGTGGACTTCGGCCGGCTCACCCTGCCCGGCAACACGGTGCTCTACCTGTTCGGCACCCCCGGCCAGCGCCGCTTCTTCCCGCTCTGGCAGGACATCGCCCGCGGCGCCCTGGGCGCGCTGGTGCTCGCCGACACCCGCCGGCTGGCCGACTCCTTCGAGATCATGGACATGGTCGAGGAGCAGGGCCTGCCGTACGCCGTCGCCGTCAACACCTTCCCGGACTCCCCGGAGCACCCGCCCGAGGTGCTGCGCGCCCACCTGGACCTGCACGCCGCGACCCCGCTGCTGCTGTGCGACGCGCGCGAGCGCGGCAGCAGCCTCGACGCGCTGATCGCCCTGGCCGAGCACGTCCTGGACACCCTGCCCGTCACCGTCACCGATCCCCAGGAACGCCCGTGACCGTCGAGACCCGACCGACCCCGATCTACGGCCCGGTCTTCGCCGCCGACCCCCAGCTGGCGTACGAGCGGCTGCGCCGCCACGGCGCCGTCGCCCCGGTCGAGATCGCCCCCGGTGTCGAGGCCCTGCTGGTCACCGACTACCAGGCCGCGCTGGACCTGCTGCGCGACACCGACACCTTCTCCAAGGACTCCCGCGCCTGGCAGGCGACCCTCCCGCCGGACTCCCCGTTGCTGCCGGTGCTCGGCTACCGCCCCACCGCGCTGTTCAGCGACGGCGCGACGCACGCCCGCTACCGCGCGGTGATCACCGACGGCCTGGCCCTGCTCGAACCGCACCGGCTGCAGCGCCAGATCGCCGAGGTCGCCCACCGGCTGATCGACCGCTTCGCCGCGGTCGGCAGCGCCGACCTGATCGCCGAGTACGCCCGCCAGCTGCCCGCCTTCGTGCTGACCACCGGCTTCGGCGTGCCGGAGGAGGAGCACACCGAGGTGGTGGCCGCGATCACCGGGCTGATCGAGTCGGGCGCCCGGGCCGGCGCCGCGTACGGCAAGCTCGTCGCGGTGGTCACCGCGATGGTCGCCGAGCGCCGCGAGCGCCCCCGGCACGACCTGGCCTCCTGGTTCGTCACCCACCCGGTCGGACTGGACGACGACGAGGTGATCCGGCAGATCACCCTGACCATGATCGCCGGGCACGAGCCGACCACCAACCTGATCGGCAACGCCCTGCTGCGCCTGCTCACCGACGCCCGCTACGCCGGCTCGCTGTTCGGCGGCGCGATGACCGCCCACCAGGCGATCGACGAGGTGCTGTGGCACGAGCCGCCGCTGGCCAACCTCTCGGCCCACTACCCGCGGTACGACATCACCTTCCACGGCCGCGAGATCGCGGCCGGCTCGCTGGTGCTGGTCTCGTACGCGGCCGCCAACTCCCAGGCGGCGCCGGCCACCGACGGCGGCGAGCTGCGCAGCGGCGAGAGCGCCCACCTGGCCTGGGCGGCCGGCCCGCACGCCTGCCCGGCCCGGGACCCGGCCCTGCTGATCGCGATCACCGCCATCGAGCAGCTCACCAGCCGGCTCAGTGACCTCGAACTGGCCACCCCGGCAGGGGAGTTGCTCTGGCGCCCGGGCCCGTTCCACCGCGCCCTGGTACACCTGCCGGTCCGCTTCGCGCCGGTCGCCGGCTAGCCGGGGTCGGACAGCACCGAGGGCCCGGCCGCCGCAGCGGTCCGGGCCCTCGGTGGCGGCGGTCAGCCCTCCTCGGCCGGCCGCAGCGTCAGCGAGACGCTGTTGATGCAGTAGCGCTGGTCCGTCGGCGTGCCGTAGCCCTCGCCCTCGAAGACGTGCCCCAGGTGCCCGCCGCAGCGGGCGCAGCGCACCTCGACCCGGCGCATGCCGAGCGAGGTGTCCTCGATGTACTCGACCCGGTCCCCGGCCAGCGGCGCGTAGTACGAGGGCCAGCCGCAGTGGCTGTCGAACTTGGTCTCGGAGCTGAACAGCTCCGCCCCGCAGGCCCGGCAGGCGTACACGCCGACCGTCTTGGTGTCGGTGTACTCGCCGACGAAGGGCCGCTCGGTGCCCGCCTCGCGGAGCACGTGGTACTCCTCGGGGCTGAGCTGGGCGCGCCACTCGGCCTCGGTCTTCTCGATCTCGTAGCTCATCACGACTCCCGC
This sequence comes from Kitasatospora sp. NPDC028055, assembly GCF_040637885.1. Lineage (NCBI taxonomy): Bacteria > Bacillati > Actinomycetota > Actinomycetes > Kitasatosporales > Streptomycetaceae > Kitasatospora > Kitasatospora sp. NPDC028055. The sequence continues at coordinate 18,108 of NZ_JBEZXE010000019.1, forward strand.
TCGGCGTACGTCAGACGTTGGAAGCAACGTTCGCGAGGTGCCGGAGAATTTCGGGCCCCAGGTTGGTGACGTCGCCCGCGCCCATGGTGAGCAGCAGGTCGCCCGGGCGGGCCAGGCCGGCCAGCAGGGCGGGGGCGGCGGCGAAGTCGTGCTCGGGGGTGACGTCGGCGCCGGCCCGGCGGGCGGCGTCGAGGATCAGCTCGCTGGTGACCCCGGGGATCGGGTCCTCGCGGGCCGGGTAGATGTCCAGCACCACCGAGGCGTCGGCCAGCGCCAGGGCCTGGCCCATCTCCTCGGCGAGCTGCTGGGTGCGGCTGAACAGGTGCGGCTGGAAGACCACCAGGACGCGGCCCCCGCCCTCCAGGCCCTCCCGGATCGCCTCCAGGTCGGCGGTCATCTCGGTGGGGTGGTGGGCGTAGGAGTCGATCACCTGGACGCCGGCCGCCTCGCCCTTGAGCTGGAGCCGGCGGCGCACGCCGGTGTAGGCGCCGAGCGCCTTGGCCAGGTCGGCGGCCGGGACGCCCAGGGCGACGCCGGCGGCCAGCGCGGCCACCGCGTTGTGGGCGTAGTGCCGGCCGGGCACCGACACGGTGAAGGTCAGCTCCTCGCCGTCCAGCAGGACGGTGACCTCGCTGGTCATGCCGTGGGCGACCACCGAGAGGACGCGCAGGTCGGCGTCCTCGGCGGCACCGACGGTGACCACGTTGAGGCCCTCGCGGGCGGCCACCCGGGAGGTCAGTTCGCGGGCGCCGTCGTGGTCGGCGGAGACGACCAGGGTGCCGCCGGGGGTGATCCGGCCGACGAAGGTCTCGAAGGACTCGTAGATCTCGTCGATCGAGGCGTAGTTGGCGTGGTGGTCCAGCTCCACGTTGAGCACGATCGCCACCTCGGGCGCGTACTTGTGGAAGCTGCGGTCGCTCTCGTCGGCCTCGGCGACGAAGATCTCGCCGGTGCCGTGCTGGGCGTTGGAGCCGGGCGCGTCCAGGTCGCCGCCGATCGCGTAGGACGGCTCCAGGCCCAGCTCGCCGAGGGCGACGGCGAGCATGCTGGTGGTGGTGGTCTTGCCGTGGGTGCCGGCCACCGCCAGCGCCCGGCGGCCGCCCATCAGCGCGGCCAGCGCGTCGGAGCGGTGCACCACCGGGATGCCGCGCTCGCGGGCGGTGACCAGCTCGGGGTTGTCGGCGCGGATCGCGCTGGAGACCACGATGCTGCTGGCGCCGTCCGGCACGTGCTCGGCGGCGTGGCCGACGTGCACGGTGGCGCCGAGGGCGCGCAGCGCGAGGACGGTCTCGGACTCCTTGGAGTCACTGCCGGAGACGCTGGCACCGCGCACCGCGAGGATCTTCGCCAGGCCGGACATCCCGGCGCCGCCGATGCCGATGAAGTGCGGGGCGTGCAGGTCGTGCGCGGCGTCGTTCAAGGCGTGGCTCCGTACGGGCGGGATCTGGTGGGCAGGCGGACGGGATGCGAATCGTCCTCGCGGGCGGACCGCAAGGACGATTCTGCACCACCGGCGGGCGGAGTCAGGAGTCGCTGGCGAAGAGCCTGAGCACCGGCACCCCCACCTTGTGGCGGGCCTGGGAGGCCCAGTCGCGGTGGAAGAGCTCCTCGACGAAGTGCGGCGAGGTGAGCACCACCACCTCGTCCGCCCGGTGTTCCCCGACCGCCGCGCGCAGCCGGTCCAGCGGCTTCTCCTCCACCAGTTCGCCGATCGCCTCCGCCCCGGCCGCGCGCAGGTGGCGCAGGCTGTGCTCCAGCGATTCGCCGGCCACCGTGGGGGCGTTCTCGGACTCGTCGTGCTCGTGCACCACCTTGTCGAGGTGGCCGAGGGCGACGTCGTCGAGCGCCCGCAGCAGTTCGTCCTGCTTGCCGCGCGGCTGCATCAGGACGACGAAGGACACCTTCTCGTCGCTGTGGAGCGTGGTGACGAGCTCCACGTCCGCGTCCGAGAGCGCCTTTTCGATCATCAGTACCGTCTTGAACACGTGAGTCCCTTCCAGTGGCCGGCCCCCGGGCCCCGGCATCGCATAACGGGATCACGATCGGGGGGTCACGGGGTCATCCGAACCCAGGTGACGCAGGTAGCGAGTGAAGAGGAATCCTTTCTGCTCGATCAATGAGACCAGCCGCATCCGCTGCACGTCCGGCATTTCCGCATCGCGGACGATGCGCGGCGCGTCGCCGCCGGTGACCAGCGGGGCCAACGACAGGCACAGCTCGTCCAGCAGGCCCGCCGCCGCCAGCTGCCCCAGCAACCGCGGGCCGCCCTCGGTCAGCAGCCGCGTCCAGCCCCGCTCCACCAGGGCCGCCACGCCCGCCCGCAGGTCCACCGAGCCGCGCCCGGCGAGCACCAGGTCGGCCACCTCGGCGACCGCCCGGCGGCGCTCCTGCGGGGCGTCCTCGACGGTGATCACCACCGTCCTGACCAGCGGTTCCGTGAACAGCGGCGCGGCCAGGTCGAGGTCCAGCGAGCGGCTCACGATCGCGATCGCCGGGGCCGGGGACTGCCCCGCCGCGGCCCGCGCGGCCGCGAACTCCGCCCGGGCCCGGGCCGGCCGGTAGCCCTCCGCCCGGACCGTCTCGGCGCCCACCAGCACCACGTCGGACAGGGCCCGCAGCACGCCGAAGATCCGCTTGTCGGCGTCCCCGGACAGGCCCTCGGACAGGCCGTCGAGCCGCGCACCGCCGTCCAGCCCCGCCACCATGTTGGCCCGCAGCCACGGGCGCCCCCGATTCACCTGGTCGGGGTACGCGTAGACGGCGGCGAGCGATTCCAGGTCGGACGGATCGGCGACCCGAGCGCCCAGCGGGCTGATCAACTGTTGCATGTCCCCAGTCTTCCACCGCGGTGCCGGCCGGGGCCGGGTGCTGTGGGGAGCGGCCGGGAGCGGCCGGCGCGGGCCGGCCGGAACGGGCCGGGAGCGGGTTCGGAGGGCGCGGGCACCAGGCGTACCCTCTACTAACGTGCCCGCAGCCTCCCACCCCGCCCCCGCGACCGAGTCGATAGCCGCCGAGAGCCCGGCCGGCGCCCCGATCGCACTCACCGAACGCCGCCCCGTCGTGCCCGCCGAGCGGCTGGTCGCCGAGATGGTCCCGCCGCCCCGGTTCGCCGCGGTGAGCTTCGGGACGTACCTCCCGGACCCGAGCCAGCCCAGCCAGTACGAGGCCGTCCAGGTCCTGGAGCAGTTCGCGGGCACCCTCGGGGGAGGAAACGGTTCCGCGCCCAAGCGCAGCTGGTTCCGCCGCTCCGCCCCCGCGCCCACCGGCCCGGCCGGGGTCTACCTCGACGGCGGCTACGGCGTCGGCAAGACCCACCTGCTCGCCTCGCTCTGGCACGCCGCCCCCGGCCCCAAGGCCTTCGGCACCTTCGTCGAGCTGACCAACCTGGTCGGCGCGCTCGGCTTCCAGCAGGCCGTCCGGACCCTCTCCGGGCACACCCTGCTGTGCATCGACGAGTTCGAACTGGACGACCCGGGCGACACCGTGCTGGTCTCCACCCTGCTCGGCCGGCTGGTCGAGAACGGCGTCAAGCTGTGCGCCACCTCGAACACCCTGCCGGAGAAGCTCGGCGAGGGCCGCTTCGCCGCCGCCGACTTCCTGCGCGAGATCCAGGGCCTGTCCGCCCACTTCCGCCCGATGCGGATCGACGGCCAGGACTACCGCCACCGCGGCCTGCCCGACGCCCCGCCGCCGTACCCCGACGACACCGTCGAGGCCGTCGCCGCCCGCACCCCCGGCGCCTCGCTGGACGACTTCGACGCCCTGCTCGCCCACCTCTCCGCCGTCCACCCCAGCCGCTACGGCGCGCTGCTGGACGACGTCAGCGCGGTCTGCCTGCGGGGCGTGCGCCAGGTCGACGACCAGTCCACCGCGCTGCGCCTGGTCGTCCTCGCCGACCGGATGTACGACCGCGAGCTGCCCATCACCGCCTCCGGCCTGCCCTTCGACCAGGTCTTCCCGGAGGACATGCTGCGCGGCGGCTACCGCAAGAAGTACCTGCGCGCCATCTCCCGCCTCGTCGCCCTCGCCCGCGACAGCGCCAAGTCCTGAGCCGTGACCTCCCGCTTGCTCGGCAGTTGTACCCACTGCCGAGCAAGGGGGAGAGGCATGACCGGCGACGGGTCCCGGGCGAGCTACGAGATCGAGATCCGGGAGGAGCAGCGATGAGCAGCGGCTACCACACCCGCTGGGTCGTACCGCCGGAGCACCGCGAGAGTGAGGAGTACCGGGCGGCCGGGCGGCGGATGGCGCTGGCCGAGGCCGTGTACGCGCGCCGCTCCGCGCTCGGGTGGACGCTCGCCGAGCTCGCCGAGCGGGTGGGGCTGGACGAGGAGACGGTCGAGAGCATCGAGGAGAGCGGCGTCGACCCGACCCTGCCGCTGATCGAGCGGCTGGCCGCCGCCTTCGACTCCGTCGTCCGCATCGATCCGGCCCACGAGCCCGCGATGACCTTCGAGGCGCACGCGGCCTGAGGGAAGCGGCACCGGTTGTCACTGGTGGGTCGTACGGTGGAGGCGTGCGTCCCATCACGAGTATTGAGCGGTCCGTGGCGCCCTTCGAGGTCGTCAGCCCCTACCAACCCAACGGTGACCAGCCGGCGGCGATCGCCGAACTGGAACGGCGGATCAGGGCGGGGGAGAAGGACGTCGTGCTGCTCGGTGCCACCGGTACCGGCAAGTCGGCCACCACGGCCTGGATGATCGAGAAGCTGCAGCGCCCCACCCTGGTGATGGCGCCGAACAAGACGCTGGCCGCGCAGCTGGCGAACGAGTTCCGCGAGCTGCTGCCGAACAACGCGGTCGAGTACTTCGTCTCGTACTACGACTACTACCAGCCGGAGGCGTACGTCCCGCAGACGGACACCTACATCGAGAAGGACTCCTCGATCAACGAGGAGGTCGAGCGGCTGCGGCACTCGGCCACCAACTCGCTGCTCACCCGCCGCGACGTGATCGTGGTCGCCTCCGTCTCCTGCATCTACGGCCTCGGCACCCCGCAGGAGTACGTGGACCGGATGGTCCCGCTCAAGGTCGGCCAGGAGATCGACCGCGACGTGCTGCTGCGCCGCTTCGTCGACATCCAGTACGCCCGCAACGACGTGGCCTTCACCCGCGGCACCTTCCGGGTCCGCGGCGACACCATCGAGATCTTCCCGGTCTACGAGGAGCTCGCCGTCCGGATCGAGATGTTCGGCGACGAGATCGAGTCGCTCTACACCCTGCACCCGCTCACCGGCGAGATCATCAGCCAGGACGAGCAGATCTACGTCTTCCCCGCCTCGCACTACGTGGCCGGCCCCGAGCGCATGGAGCGGGCGATCACCGGCATCGAGCAGGAGCTGGAGCAGACGCTCGGGAAGCTGGAGAAGCAGGGCAAGCTGCTGGAGGCCCAGCGGCTGCGCATGCGCACCACCTACGACATCGAGATGCTGCGCCAGATCGGCACCTGCTCGGGCGTCGAGAACTACTCGATGCACTTCGACGGCCGCGAGCCCGGCTCCCCGCCGAACACCCTGCTGGACTACTTCCCGGAGGACTTCCTCCTGGTCATCGACGAGTCGCACGTCACCGTCCCGCAGATCGGCGCGATGTACGAGGGCGACGCCTCGCGCAAGCGCACGCTGGTCGAGCACGGGTTCCGGCTGCCCTCGGCGATGGACAACCGCCCGCTCAAGTGGGAGGAGTTCCTGGGGCGGATCGGGCAGACGGTGTACCTGTCGGCGACGCCCGGGGCGTACGAGCTGTCGCGCGGCGACGGTCAGGTCGAGCAGATCATCCGCCCGACCGGGCTGATCGACCCCGAGGTGATCGTCAAGCCGACCGAGGGCCAGATCGACGACCTGGTGCACGAGGTCCGCAAGCGGGTCGAGCGGGACGAGCGCGTCCTGGTCACCACGCTGACCAAGAAGATGGCCGAGGACCTCACCGACTACATGCTGGGCCTGGACATCCGGGTCCGGTACCTGCACAGCGACGTGGACACCCTGCGCCGGGTGGAGCTGCTGCGCGAGCTGCGGGCGGGCAAGTACGACGTGCTGGTCGGCATCAACCTGCTGCGTGAGGGCCTGGACCTGCCCGAGGTGTCGCTGGTGGCGATCCTGGACGCGGACAAGGAGGGCTTCCTGCGCTCCGGCACCTCGCTCATCCAGACGATCGGCCGCGCGGCCCGCAACGTCTCCGGCCAGGTGCACATGTACGCGGACCGGATCACCCCGTCGATGGAGAAGGCGATCGACGAGACCAACCGGCGCCGGGCCGTGCAGCAGGCCTACAACAAGAAGCACGGGATCGACCCGCAGCCGCTGCGGAAGAAGATCGGCGACATCCTGGACACCCTCGCCCGGGAGGACGTGGACACCGACGAGCTGCTCTCCAGCGGCTACCGGGGCCAGGGCAAGGGCAAGGCCCCGGTGCCGGCGCTGGGCGCGGGGCGCAAGCCGGCCAAGTCGCTGCCGGCCGCCGAGCTGGCGGAGCTGATCCAGGAGATGACGGACCGGATGCACACGGCCGCCGCGGACCTCCAGTTCGAGGTCGCGGCGCGGCTGCGCGACGAGGTCAAGGAGTTGAAGAAGGAGCTGCGGCAGATGCGCGAGGCGGGTGTGGCCTGAGGCCCGCCGTGCGGGGCTTGGCCGGTTCGGCACCGGTCAAGCCCCGCGGTGTCTCATCCTTGCCACAAACCGGGTAACCCGGAGGAGTCGCGGGTGCCGCAGGCCCTAGGCTGGCCTGCGGCATCGCGCCCTCGGGACGGGGTCGCGGGCCGGAAGCAGAGGGGGCCTCAGCCGGGGGACGGCGACGGGGTGTTCCACCGGGGAGCCGTGCGGCAGCGACCGCGCGGCCGGCAGAGAGGACAACGTCGTGTCGGTGAACCTTGCCAAGGGGCAGCGGGTCAGCCTCCAGAAGGGGGCGGGCGCCGCCCTGACCGTGGTGCGGATGGGGCTGGGCTGGCAGGCCGCGCCCAAGCGGGGCCTGTTCGGCAGCCGGACCAGGAAGATCGACCTGGACGCCTCCGCCCTGCTGTACGCCGAGCGGACCCCGTCCGACGTGGTGTTCTTCCAGCACCTGGAGTCCACCGACGGCTCGGTGCGGCACACCGGGGACAACCTGGAGGGCGGCTCCGGGGACGAGGACGACGAGGCGATCCTGGTCGACCTGCTGCACGTGCCGCCGCACATCACCCAGGTGGTGTTCACGGTCAGCTCGTACACCGGGCAGACCTTCGCCGAGGTGAGCCAGGCGCACTGCCGGCTGGTGGACGAGGCGACCGGGGTGGAGCTGGCCCGGTACGAGTTGGCGGGCGGCGGGCCGCACACCGGGCAGATCATGGCGAAGGTGGTCCGGGACGGCAACGGCGGCTGGGAGATGCAGGCGATCGGCGCCCCGGCGAAGGGGCGGACCTTCCAGGACCTGCTGCCGGCGATCGAGCCCTTCCTCTGACGGTTCTTTACCTTCTTTACCTTTCCTTGCCTCTTCTGTTACTCTCGATGGCAGCGGAGGGGAGTATTCCTCGACAGCCGACCCCGTCATCACGGATGCCCGTCGTGGCACCCCGGGGCGCTGGCCCGAAGGGTGGAAGAGACCTCCGGCAGTGACGATGACTGTCTCGCCTACCTGCCGGAGGAGCAGTAGTGGACGTTTCCATCACCATGTGGGTCACCACGATCGGTGTGCTGATCGCACTGATCGTGGCGGACTTCTTCATCGGGGGGCGCAAGCCGCACGAGGTCTCGATCAAGGAGGCCGGGATCTGGACGGCCGTCTGGGTCGTGCTGGCGCTGCTCTTCGGCGGTTTCCTCTGGTGGCACTCCGGCGCGCAGCCGGCTGGTGAGTTCTTCGCCGGGTACATCACCGAGAAGTCGCTCAGTGTCGACAACCTCTTCGTGTTCATCCTGATCATGGGCAAGTTCGCGGTGCCCAGGATCTACCAGCAGCGCGTGCTGATGTTCGGTGTGATCATCGCGCTGGTGCTGCGGGCGGTGTTCATCGCCGGTGGTGCGGCGCTGGTGACGCAGTTCTCCTGGGTGTTCTTCATCTTCGGCGCCTTCCTGATCTGGACGGCCTGGAAGCTGATCAAGGAGGCCAGGGCCGACGAGGAAGAGGAGGAGTTCGAGGAGAACCGGCTGCTCAAGTCGATCACCCGGCGCTTCCCGGCCACCGACGACTACCGCGGCACCAAGCTGTTCGTCCGGGAGCACGGTCGCCGGCTGATCACCCCGATGCTGATCGTGATGCTGGCGATCGGTACGACGGACGTGCTGTTCGCCCTGGACTCGATCCCGGCCATCTTCGGCCTCACCCAGGACCCGTACGTGGTCTTCACCGCCAACGCCTTCGCCCTGATGGGGCTGCGCCAGCTGTACTTCCTGATCGGCGGCCTGCTCAAGAAGCTGGTCCACCTGAGCTACGGCCTGTCGGTGATCCTCGGCTTCATCGGCGTGAAGCTGGTCCTGCACGCCGCCCACGAGGCCGGTGCGAACGTCCCGGAGATCGGCATCCCGTTCTCCCTGGGCTTCATCGTCGTCGTCCTGGCCGTCACCACGGTCACCAGCCTGATGGCCTCCAAGAAGCAGGAGCAGGCCGAGCGCGAGCCCGAGAAGCTGGACGCCTGACCCGCTCGAACGACGCGAAGGGGCCCCGCGACGCGCACTGCGTCGCGGGGCCCCGCCGCGTCCGGGGGCGGGCTACCAGCCGCGCTCGCGCCACTCGTCCAGGTGTGGGCGCTCGGTGCCGAGGGTGGTGTCGTTGCCGTGGCCGGGGTAGACCCAGGCCTCGTCCGGCAGGGCGTCGAAGATCTTCTCGTTGACGTCCCGGAAGAGGGTCGTGAAGGCCTCCGGGTCGCCCCAGGTGTTGCCGACGCCGCCCGGGAAGAGGCAGTCGCCGGTGAAGACGTGCGGGTGGCCCTGGGGGTCGTCGTAGATGAGCACGATCGCGCCGGGGGTGTGCCCGACCAGGTGCCGGACGGTGAGCCCGACCTCGCCGACCCGCAGGGTGTCGCCGTCCGCGAGCCGCAGCTCGGTCGGCACGTCGATGCCCTCGGCGTCGTGCTCCCCGGCGGCGGTGCGGGCCCCGGTGGTGGCGACCACCTCGGCCAGCGCGCCCCAGTGGTCGTGGTGCCGGTGGGTGGTGACCACGGTCGCCAGGTCGTCGCCGACCGTCTCCAGCAGCACCGGCGCGTCGGCGGCCGCGTCGATCAGCAGCTGCTCGTCGGTGGCCCGGCAGCGCAGCAGGTACGCGTTGTTGTCGTACGGGCCCACGGCCACCTTGGTGATGATCAGGTGGGCCAGTTCGCGTACGTCCGGCGGCCCGCCGACCTTGACCGCTCCGTGGTACGTCATCCGTCCGCTCCTCGTCAGGGTCCGACTGAAACAGGGTTCGGGATCATCCTCGCGCCCTCAGCCCAGCGGGGGAAGCTGGGGGAGGGCGGTGTCGGGGGTGCGGGCCAGGTCGGTGCCGGCGGAGCGGCCGGAGAGCCAGGCGAGCAGGCCGCGGACGGGGCCGCGGACGGTGAGGGCGGCCGCTCCGGTGCCGATCAGGCCCTTGTCCCCGGTGTCCTCGGCGACCAGCTCGACGGCGGGCAGGTCGGCCCCGGCCAGCTTGGTGGCGAGCTTGCGGAACTCGGTGACGGCGAAGAGCTCCGGCCACTCGGCGGGGCCGTAGCCGCCGTCCAGGTCGACCAGGTGGTACTCCAGCTCGCCGAGGCGCTTCCAGGCGAGGTCGCAGGCCGGGAAGACCGCGCCCGAGCGGTGGCGCACCTCGGCGGCCCAGTCCTCGGGGGCCATCAGCGCAGCGGCCGCGAGGAAGCGCTGGTGGGACTCGCGCAGGTCGGCGAGCTGGGCCTCCAGCGGGCGGCCGGCGCCCTCCTGGATGCCCTCCTCGCGGGCGTGCTCGCTGGCGTACTGCGGGATGTCGGTGCCGGTGCGGGCGCCGGTCAGCAGGTTGACCAGGGAGTCGGCGTTGCGGGAGACGTGGGCGAGCACATGGCCGCGGGTCCAGCCGGGGAGCGCGGAGGGCTCGGCGAGGGCCTCGGGCGCCAGCCCGGCGACGGTCTCCAGCAGCGCCCGGGTGCCGTCCTCCACCAGGGCCAGGTGCTCGGCGGCGATCGCGGCTGCGGACTGCGGGTCGGTCATCGGATCTGCCTTCTGTACGGGGCGGTGCGTTGCCCGGAGGGGGCCTCGCTCGTTGACCAGCCGACGCTACCGCCCGGTCCCCGGTCCTGAGCAGGGGTTTTTCGGTCCGGATACGGACGGCCCGGCGGGCGCTCTCACTCGTTCGGGTGGACTCCGCTGGACGAAGTCGAGATTCGAACGTCTGAGCTATAGGCTGGCTGCCGCATCCTGGAAGAAGAACACCCCACACACCGCAAGCCCTCTCGTCCGGAGAAAGGCGCCAGAAGCAGTGGCCGACCGCCTCATCGTCCGCGGTGCTCGCGAGCACAACCTCAAGAACGTCTCGCTCGACCTGCCCCGCGACTCCCTCATCGTCTTCACGGGCCTCTCCGGCTCCGGCAAGTCCTCGCTCGCCTTCGACACGATCTTCGCCGAGGGCCAGCGCCGCTACGTCGAGTCGCTGTCCTCGTACGCCCGGCAGTTCCTCGGGCAGATGGACAAGCCCGACGTCGACTTCATCGAAGGCCTCTCCCCGGCCGTCTCGATCGACCAGAAGTCGACCAACCGCAACCCCCGTTCGACCGTCGGCACCATCACCGAGGTCTACGACTACCTGCGCCTGCTGTTCGCCCGGATCGGCAAGCCGCACTGCCCGCACTGCGGCCGCCCGATCGCCAAGCAGTCGCCGCAGGCGGTCGTCGACAAGGTGCTGGAGCTCGCCGAGGGCACCCGGTTCCAGGTGCTCAGCCCGGTGGTGCGCGAGCGCAAGGGCGAGTTCGTCGACCTCTTCGCCGACCTCCAGTCCAAGGGCTACTCGCGCGCCCGGGTCGACGGCGAGACGATCCAGCTCGCCGAGCCGCCGAAGCTCAAGAAGCAGGAGAAGCACACCGTCGAGGTGGTCGTCGACCGCCTGACCGTCAAGGAGAGCGCCAAGCGGCGGCTCACCGACTCGGTGGAGACGGCCCTGCGGCTGTCCGGCGGCATGGTCGTGCTCGACTTCGTCGACCTCCCCGAGGGGGACCCGGAGCGCGAGCGGATGTACTCCGAGCACCTCTACTGCCCGTACGACGACGTGTCGTTCGAGGAGCTGGAGCCGCGCTCGTTCTCCTTCAACTCGCCGTTCGGCGCCTGCCCGGACTGCTCGGGCCTGGGCAACCGGATGGAGGTGGACCCGGAGCTGGTCGTGCCGGACGTCGAGCGCTCGCTCGACGAGGGCGCGATCCACCCGTGGTCGGCCGGGCACGCCAAGGAGTACTTCCAGCGCCTGATCGACGCGCTCGGCGAGGAACTCGGCTTCCGCACCGACATCCCCTGGGCCGGGCTGCCCGCCCGCGCCAAGAAGGCGCTGATGTACGGGCACAAGCACCAGGTGCAGGTCCGCTACCGCAACCGCTTCGGCCGCGAGCGCTCGTACAGCACCGGCTTCGAGGGCGCCGTCCCGTTCATCCAGCGCCGGCACACCGAGGCGGAGAGCGACAGCAGCCGCGAGCGCTTCGAGGGCTACATGCGCGAGGTGCCCTGCCCGACCTGCCAGGGCACCCGGCTCAAGCCGGTGGTGCTCGCGGTCACCGTCGAGGACAGGTCGATCGCCGACGTCTCCTCGATGTCGATCAGCGACTGCGCCGAGTTCCTGGGCGCGATGAAGCTCAACGACCGGGACAAGCAGATCGCCGAGCGGGTCCTCAAGGAGGTCAACGAGCGGCTGCGCTTCCTGGTCGACGTCGGCCTGGACTACCTCTCGCTGGACCGCGCGGCCGGCACCCTGTCCGGCGGCGAGGCCCAGCGCATCCGGCTGGCCACCCAGATCGGCTCCGGCCTGGTCGGCGTGCTGTACGTGCTGGACGAGCCGTCCATCGGCCTGCACCAGCGGGACAACCACCGGCTGATCGAGACGCTGGTGCGGCTGCGCGACATCGGCAACACCCTGATCGTGGTCGAGCACGACGAGGACACCATCAAGACCGCGGACTGGGTGGTGGACATCGGCCCGGGCGCAGGTGAGCACGGCGGCAAGGTCGTGCACTCCGGCGCGTTGAAGGGGCTGTTGGCCAACAAGGAGTCGCTGACCGGGCAGTACCTCTCCGGCAAGCGCTCCATCCCGATCCCGGCCGCCCGCCGCGACCGGGACAGGAAGCGCCAGCTGACGGTGCACGGCGCCCGCGAGCACAACCTCAAGGACGTCACGGTCGGCTTCCCGCTCGGCACCTTCACGGCGATCACCGGCGTCTCCGGCTCCGGCAAGTCGACGCTGGTCAACGACATCCTCTACACCCACCTCGCCCGGGAGCTGAACGGCGCCCGCAGCGTGCCCGGCCGGCACACCCGGATCACCGGCACCGACCTGGTGGACAAGGTGGTGCACGTCGACCAGTCGCCGATCGGCCGCACCCCGCGCTCCAACCCGGCCACCTACACCGGGGTGTTCGACCACGTCCGCCGGCTCTTCGCGGAGACCCAGGAGGCCAAGGTCCGGGGCTACCTGCCCGGCCGGTTCTCCTTCAACGTCAAGGGCGGCCGCTGCGAGAACTGCACCGGCGACGGCACCATCAAGATCGAGATGAACTTCCTGCCGGACGTCTACGTCCCGTGCGAGGTGTGCCACGGCGCCCGGTACAACCGGGAGACGCTGGAGGTCCACTACAAGGGCAAGTCCATCGCCGAGGTGCTGGACATGCCGATCGAGGAGGGGCTGGCCTTCTTCGAGGCCGTCCCGGCAATCGCCCGCCACCTGCGGACGCTCAACGACGTCGGCCTCGGCTACGTCCGGCTCGGCCAGTCCGCGCCGACGCTCTCCGGCGGCGAGGCGCAGCGCGTCAAGCTCGCCTCCGAGCTGCAGAAGCGCTCCACCGGGCGGACGGTCTACGTGCTGGACGAGCCCACCACCGGCCTGCACTTCGAGGACATCAGCAAGCTGATCAAGGTGCTCAGCGGGCTGGTCGACAAGGGCAACACGGTGATCGTGATCGAGCACAACCTCGACGTGATCAAGACCGCCGACTGGGTCGTCGACATGGGCCCCGAGGGTGGCTCCGGCGGCGGCACGGTGGTCGCCGAGGGCACCCCGGAGCAGATCGCGGCCGTCCCGGAGAGCCACACCGGCAAGTTCCTGCGGGACATCCTGCCGGGCGACTTCGCCGACGCCCCGGTCGCGGCTCCCGCCAGGAAGGCACCCGCCAAGAAGGCCGCCACCGCGACGGCCGCGAAGAAGGCCGCCACCGCGACGGCCGCCAAGGCGCCCGCCAAGGCGGCCGCCGCCAAGAAGGCCCCGGCCAAGCGGGCCGCCGCGGCGAAGAAGTAGGCCCGACCCGCCCCGCCGCTCCCGGACCTCCCGCCGCTCCCGGACCTCCCGCCGCTGCCGGACATCCCGGCAGCGGCGGGGCGGGTGCGGCATAGACTTCCGTGGTCCCTCGCAGCAGCACACCGTAGGAGCGCACCGATGTCCGAGGCCCCCGAGACCAGCCCCGCCACCTCCCGCCGCACCCTGCTCTGCGGAGCCGCGGCCGTGCTGGCGGCCGGCGGCACCGTGGCGGTCACCGGCTGCAGCTCCTCCGCCGGCTCCTCGGACGCCGGCAGCGCCGCCAAGGGCCCGGTGGACCTCGGCCCGGCCTCGGCCGTCCCGGAGGGCGGCGGCAAGGTCTTCCGCGAGCAGAAGATCGTCGTCACCCAGCCGACCGCCGGCCAGTACAAGGCGTTCAGCGCCAAGTGCACCCACGCCGGCTGCATCGTGGACCAGGTCAAGAACCAGCAGATCCAGTGCCCCTGCCACGGCAGCCGGTTCGCCATCGCCGACGGCGCGGTGCAGGACGGCCCGGCCCCCACCCCGCTGCCCTCCTACGCGGTCACGGTCGAGGGCGGCAACCTCAAGGTGACCCCGAGCTGAAGCAGTTGATCGACTTCCAGCCGAACTCGGTACGGTGGACCCATGGCTGACCCGAGCACCTACCGCCCGGCGCCGGGCGCGATCCCGACCTCCCCGGGCGTCTACAAGTTCCGTGACGCCCACGGCCGGGTCATCTACGTCGGCAAGGCCAAGAGCCTGCGGCCGCGGCTGTCGTCCTACTTCCAGGACCTCGCCGGTCTGCACCCGCGCACCGCGACCATGGTGACCACCGCCGCCTCGGTGGAGTGGACCGTGGTCGCCACCGAGGTCGAGGCGCTCCAGCTGGAGTACTCCTGGATCAAGGAGTTCGACCCCCGGTTCAACGTCAAGTACCGCGACGACAAGAGCTATCCGGAACTCGCCGTCACCCTCGACGAGGAGTACCCGCGGGTCCAGGTGATGCGCGGGGCGCACAAGAAGGGCGTGCGCTACTTCGGCCCCTACGGGCACGCCTGGGCCATCCGCGAGACCGTCGACCTGCTGCTGCGCGTCTTCCCCGTCCGCACCTGCTCCAACGGCGTGTTCAAGCGCGCCCGGCAGGTCGGCCGCCCCTGCCTGCTCGGCTACATCGGCAAGTGCGCCGCGCCCTGCGTCGGCAGGGTCTCCGCGGACGAACACCGGGCGCTGGCCGAGGACTTCTGCGACTTCATGGCCGGGCGCACCGGCAACTACCTGCGCCGGCTGGAAGAGCAGATGCAGGAGGCCGCGGCCGAGATGGAGTACGAGAAGGCGGCCCGGTTGCGGGACGACATCGGCGCCCTCAAGCGCGCGATGGAGAAGAACGCCATCGTGCTCGCCGACGCCACCGACGCCGACCTGCTGGCCGTGGCCGAGGACGAACTGGAGGCCGCCGTCCAGATCTTCCACGTCCGCGGCGGCCGGGTGCGCGGCCAGCGCGGCTGGGTCACCGACAAGGTCGAGGACGTGGACACCGCCGGCCTGGTCGAGCACGCCCTCCAGCAGCTCTACGGCGGCGCCGGCCCGGACGAGCGCAACGAGTCCGTCCCGCGCGAGGTGCTCGTCCCCGCCCTGCCCGAACCGGCCGCCCCCGTCCGGGAGTGGCTCAGCGGGCTGCGCGGCAGCCAGGTCGACCTGCGGATCCCGCAGCGCGGCGACAAGAAGGACCTGATGGCCACCGTGCAGCGCAACGCCCAACAGGCGCTGGCCCTGCACAAGACCAAGCGCGCCTCCGACCTCACCACCCGCAGCCGCGCCCTCCAGGAGATCGCCGACGCGCTGGAGCTGGACTCCGTCCCGCTGCGGATCGAGTGCTACGACATCTCCCACCTCCAGGGCGAGGACGTGGTCGCCTCCATGGTCGTCTTCGAGGACGGCCTGGCCCGCAAGAGCGAGTACCGGCGCTTCCAGATCAAGGGCTTCGAGGGCCAGGACGACGTCCGCTCGATGCACGAGGTGATCAGCCGCCGCTTCCGCCGCTACCTCCAGGAGCGCGAGCAGACCGGCGAGTGGGCCGTCCCGGAGGAGCCCGACGAGGACCAGCCGGGCGACGGCCCGCGCACCGAGGACGGCCGCCCCAAGCGCTTCGCCTACCCGCCGCAGCTGCTGGTGGTCGACGGCGGCCAGCCGCAGGTTGCCGCCGCCCAGCGGGCCCTGGCGGAGCTCGGCATCGACGACGTCGCGCTGTGCGGCCTCGCCAAGCGCCTGGAGGAGGTGTGGCTGCCCGGCGAGGACGACCCGGTCGTGCTGCCCCGCTCCAGCGAAGGCCTCTACCTGCTCCAGCGGGTCCGCGACGAGGCCCACCGCTTCGCGATCGGCTACCAGCGCGCCAAGCGTTCCAAGCGACTCACCGCCGGGGAGCTGGACTCCGTCCCGGGCCTCGGCGAGACTCGCCGCCAGGCGCTGCTCAAGCACTTCGGCTCGCTGAAGAAGCTCCGGGCCGCCACCGTGGACGAGCTCTGCGCGGTACCCGGCATCGGGCGCCGCACCGCGGAAACTGTTGCGGCGGCGTTGTCGTCCCGTACACCCGCCGCACCCGCGGTCAACACCGCGACCGGCGAGATCATCGAGGACGGGGCCGACGAGGCCGCCGAGCCGGTGGCCGCAGCACCCCAGACCGCACCATCCCAGGAGACGCCATGACGGCCGACGCCGCCCGTCTGTCGGCGCGCCCCGACCCCGCCCGACTGTCCGGGACGGGGAAGAGCGGCCGTGCCGTGCGCGTTCTCCCCAGCAGAAAGACCGAGAGCGGGGAACCGAAGTGACCGTGTCAGACGTGGCCGAGAACGCGCCGGAGCTGGTGATCATCTCCGGCATGTCCGGAGCCGGCCGCTCCACCGCCGCCAAGTGCCTGGAGGACCTGGGCTGGTTCGTGGTGGACAACCTGCCGCCGGCCCTGATCCCGACCATGGTCGACCTGGGCGCCCGTTCCCAGGGCAACGTCGCCCGGATCGGCGTCGTCGTGGACGTCCGCGGCCGCCAGTTCTTCGACGACCTGCTCACCTCGCTGGACGAGCTGGAGAAGCGCGGCGTCCGGCTCCGGGTGGTCTTCCTGGACTCCTCCGACGAGGCGCTGGTCCGCCGCTTCGAGAGCGTGCGCCGCCCGCACCCGCTGCAGGCCGACGGCCGGATCGTGGACGGCATCGCCCAGGAGCGCGACCTGCTGCGCGACCTGCGTGGCGAGGCCGACCTGGTGATCGACACCTCCAACCTCAACGTGCACCAGCTGCGCGCCAAGCTGGACGCCCAGTTCGCCGACCACGACGAGCCCGAGCTGCGCGCCACCGTGATGTCCTTCGGCTTCAAGTACGGCCTGCCGGTCGACGCCGACCTGGTGGTGGACTGCCGCTTCCTGCCGAACCCGCACTGGGTGCCCGAGCTGCGGGCCCGTACCGGCACCGACTCGGACGTCGCCGACTACGTGTTCCAGCAGCCCGGTGCCAACGAGTTCCTGAACGGCTACGCCGAGCTGCTGCGCATCGTCACCGAGGGTTACCGCAGGGAGGGGAAGCGCTACATGACGCTTGCCGTAGGCTGCACCGGTGGCAAGCACCGCAGCGTCGCCATGTCCGAGCGTCTGACCAAGCGTCTCATCGCCGACGGAGTCGAGACGGTGCTCGTCCACCGTGACATGGGTCGGGAGTAACCGCCGCCTTCCCTGCCGGGCCGCCGGCGGTGCCGGTGGCGGGGCCGAGGAACGCGAGGTGATTGTGGCGGGATACGTGCCCGGGCGACAGCTGCAGAGCAGGACCGCGGAGCGGGCGGCCGGCCCGTGGCCGGGTCGGCCGCGGAGCAGTCCCGCCCGGGCCAATCCGGCCCCCCGGATCACCGCGCTCGGCGGCGGCCAGGGCCTGTCCGCCTCGCTGTCCGCGCTGCGCCGGCTCACCAGCGACCTCACCGCGGTGGTCACCGTCGCCGACGACGGCGGCTCCAGCGGACGGCTGCGCGAGGAGTTGGGGGTGCTGCCGCCCGGCGACCTGCGCAAGGCGCTGGCCGCGCTGTGCGGGGACGACGACTGGGGCCGCACCTGGTCCGAGGTCATCCAGCAGCGCTTCACCGGCAACGGCGAGCTGGGCGGCCACGCCGTCGGCAACCTGCTGATCGTGGCGCTCTGGGAGAAGCTCGGCGACCCGGTCGCGGCGCTGGACTGGGTCGGCCGGCTGCTGAACGTCCAGGGCCGGGTGCTGCCGATGTCGGCGGTGCCGCTGGACATCGAGGCCACCGTGCGCGGCCACGACCCGGCCCGCCCGGCCGAGGTCACGGCCGTCCGCGGCCAGGCCGACGTGGCCGTCACCCCCGGCACCGTGCAGTCGATCCGGCTGCTGCCGGACGAGCCGCCGGCCGTCCCGGAGGCGGTCACGGCGGTCCGGGAGGCGGACTGGGTGGTGCTCGGCCCCGGCTCCTGGTTCACCAGCGTGCTGCCGCACCTGCTGGTGCCCGAGCTGGCCAAGGCGCTGGTGGAGACCCGCGCCCGCCGCCTGCTCACGCTGAACCTGGCCCCGCAGCCCGGGGAGACCGAGGGCTTCACCCCGCAGCGCCACCTGGAGGTCATCGCCGACCACGCTCCCGACCTGGTGGTGGATGCGATCCTGGTGGACGAGCGCGCCGTCACGGGCGGCGCCTTCGGCCAGGCGGACCTGGCCGGACTGGAGAAGGCCGCCGAGCGGATGGGTGCCGCTCTGGTGCTCGGCACGGTGGCCCGCACCGACGGCACCCCGCGACACGACCCGGAGCTGTTGGCAGCCGCGTACGACCGGATTTTCCGGACACATGGAAGGATCGGGCCATGGCGATGACTCCAGCGGTGAAGGACGAGATCAGTCGGCTCCCGGTCACCCGGGCCTGCTGTCGCAAGGCTGAGGTGTCGGCGATCCTGCGGTTCGCGGGCGGGCTGCACATCGTGAGCGGCCGCATCGTGATCGAGGCGGAGCTGGACACCGGCGCGGCGGCGCGGCGGCTGCGCAAGGACCTGCTGGAGATCTTCGGGCACTCCTCCGACCTCGTGGTGATGGCGCCCGGCGGCCTGCGGCGCGGCAGCCGCTTCGTCGTCCGGGTGGTCAAGGACGGCGAGCTGCTCGCGCGCCAGACCGGCCTGGTGGACGGCCGCGGCCGGCCGATCCGGGGTCTGCCCCCGGCGGTCGTCTCCGGGGCCACCTGCGACGCCGAGGCCGCCTGGCGCGGGGCCTTCCTGGCGCACGGCTCGCTCACCGAGCCGGGCCGCTCCTCCTCGTTGGAGATCACCTGCCCCGGCTCGGAGGCGGCGCTGGCCCTGGTCGGCGCGGCCCGCCGGCTCGGCATCCCGGCCAAGGCCCGCGAGGTGCGCGGGGTGGACCGGGTGGTCATCCGCGACGGTGACGCGATCGGCGCGCTGCTGACCCGGCTCGGGGCGCACGAGTCGGTGCTCGCCTGGGAGGAGCGCCGGATGCGGCGCGAGGTCCGGGCCACCGCCAACCGGCTCGCCAACTTCGACGACGCCAACCTGCGCCGCTCGGCCCGCGCCGCGGTGGCGGCCGGTGCCCGGGTGCAGCGCGCGTTGGAGATCCTCGGCGAGGAGGTGCCCGAGCACCTGGCGGCAGCCGGCCAGCTGCGGATGCAGCACAAGCAGGCCTCGCTGGAGGAGCTGGGCGCGCTCGCCGACCCGCCGCTGACCAAGGACGCGGTGGCCGGCCGGATCCGTCGCCTGCTGGCGATGGCCGACAAGCGGGCGGCCGAGCTGGGCCTGCCGAGCACCGAGGCCAACCTGACCGACGAGATGGCGCTGAACTAGCTCCGAACCACTGCGGCCGGTGTCCGGATTCCGGGCACCGGCCGCAGCTGTGTCCGGGAGCGGACGGGAGCGGACGGGGGCGGACGGGGTCCGACCGGGGCTCGGACGGCGATCCGAAATTGGTCAAGACCACTTGACCAGGACCAACGGCCCCGGCGGGCGGGGACGGAGGGCCCGGATACGCGCCACGCCACGTCTTGCCAGGTGGCGCGATGTGCCCTCCCAGGGTCGGGAGAGGTAGGGTCGTAGGCGGTCGGGGACTTCCCAAATCTCATCCCCGTCGGCTCAGCGCCGGCGTACCTAACGAGGAGATCGGTTCGTGACGATCCGGGTAGGCATCAACGGCTTCGGCCGCATCGGCCGCAACTTCTTCCGCGCCGTCAAGGCCCAGGGCGCGGACATCGAGATCGTCGGTGTCAACGACCTCACCGACACGAAGACCCTGGCTCACCTGCTCAAGTACGACACCACCCTGGGCACCTTCCCGGGCGAGGTCTCGCACACCGAGGACAGCATCACCGTCGACGGCCACACCTTCAAGGTGACCGCCGAGCGTGACCCGGCCAACCTGCCGTGGGCCGCCCTGGGCGCCGACATCGTCGTCGAGTCCACCGGCATCTTCACCAAGGCCGAGGCCGCGAAGAAGCACCTCGCCGCCGGCGCGAAGAAGGTCATCATCTCGGCGCCCGCCACCGACGAGGACGTCACCATCGTCCTGGGTGTCAACGACGAGAAGTACGACGCCGCCAACCACCACATCATCTCCAACGCCTCCTGCACCACGAACTGCGTGGCGCCGATGGCGAAGGTGCTGAACGAGGCGTTCGGCATCGTCAAGGGTCTGATGACCACCGTCCACGCGTTCACCAACGACCAGGTGACCCTGGACTTCCCGCACAAGGACCTGCGCCGTGCTCGTGCGGCCTCGCAGAACATCATCCCGACCTCGACCGGTGCCGCCAAGGCGACCGCCCTGGTCCTGCCGGAGCTGAAGGGCAAGCTGGACGGCACCTCGCTGCGCGTCCCGGTCCCGACCGGCTCCATCACCGACCTGGTCGTCACCCTGGAGCGCGAGGTCACCAAGGAGGAGGTCAACGCGGCCTTCCAGAAGGCGGCGGAGGGTTCCCTCAAGGGCATCCTGGCCTACACCGAGGACCCGATCGTGTCGTCGGACATCGTCAACGACCCGGCCTCCTGCATCTTCGACTCGCAGCTCACCATGGTCCAGGGCAACCAGGTCAAGGTGCTCGGCTGGTACGACAACGAGTGGGGCTACTCGAACCGCGTCGTGGACCTGGTCACCCTCGTCGGTGGCCAGCTCTGACGCAGTGGGAGCTGACGTGATGTAGGGGCGAGGGCCCGGACGGCGACAACGTGCCGACCGGGCCCTCGTTCTGCGTACAAGGACTTCTCAGGCGGCCCCTGCGCCGTGCCGCCTCTGCGCATCAACCATCTCCCCAGGAGACAGAAGAACCCGTGAAGACCATCGAAGACCTGGACGTCGCCGGCAAGCGCGTCTTCGTGCGCGCCGACCTGAACGTCCCGCTGTCGGACGGCCGGATCACCGACGACGGCCGCATCCGCGCCGTGGCGCCGACCATCGCCAAGCTCGTCGAGCGCGGTGCCAAGGTCGTCGTCGCCTCCCACCTCGGCCGCCCCAAGGGTGAGCCGGACCCGCAGTTCTCGCTCGCCCCGGTCGCCGAGCGGCTCGGCGGGATCCTCGGCAAGCCGGTCGCCTTCGCCACCGACACCGTGGGCGAGTCCGCCGCGGCCACCGTCGCCGCGCTGGCCGACGGCGAGGTCGCGCTGCTGGAGAACCTGCGCTTCAACGCCGGCGAGACCAGCAAGGACGACACCGAGCGCAAGGCCTTCGCCGAGCAGCTGGCCGCCCTGGCCGACCTGTACGTCGGCGACGGCTTCGGCGCCGTGCACCGCAAGCACGCCTCGGTGTACGACCTGCCGGCCCTGCTGCCGCACGCCGCCGGCGACCTGATCGCCACCGAGGTCGGCGTGCTCAAGAAGCTCACCGAGGACGTCGAGCGCCCGTACGTCGTCGTGCTCGGCGGCGCCAAGGTGTCCGACAAGCTCGGCGTGATCGACAACCTGCTGGAGAAGGCCGACCGGATCCTGATCGGCGGCGGCATGGCGTACACCTTCCTCAAGGCCAAGGGCCACGAGGTCGGCATCTCGCTGCTGCAGGAGGACCAGATCCCGGTCTGCCTGGAGTACCTGGCCCGGGCCGAGGCGCGCGGCGTCGAGTTCGTGCTGCCGGTGGACGTCCTGGTCTCGCCGGACTTCCCCGACCTCAAGACCAAGGCCCCGGCGAACCCCAAGGTCGTCGCCGCGGACGCCATCCCGGCCGACGAGGAGGGCCTGGACATCGGCCCGAAGACCCGCGAGCTGTACGCCTCCAAGCTGGCCGACGCGGGCACGGTGTTCTGGAACGGCCCGATGGGCGTCTTCGAGCACCCCGACTACGCGAACGGCACCAAGGCCGTCGCGCAGGGCCTGCTGGACAGCAACGCGTTCACCGTGGTCGGTGGCGGCGACTCCGCCGCGGCCGTCCGCATCCTGGGCTTCGACGAGACGAAGTTCGGGCACATCTCGACCGGCGGTGGCGCGAGCCTCGAGTACCTGGAGGGCAAGACCCTCCCCGGTCTCGCCGCCCTGGAAGGCTGAAAGCATGACTGAGCGTCTCCCGCTGATGGCGGGCAACTGGAAGATGAACCTCAACCACCTCGAGGCCATCCAGCACACCCAGAAGCTGGCGTTCGCGCTGGCCGACAAGGACTACGAGGCCGTCGAGGTCGCCGTCCTGGTGCCGTTCACCGACCTGCGGTCGGTGCAGACCCTGGTCTTCGGCGACAAGTTGAAGATCAAGTACGGCTCGCAGGACATCTCGCAGCACGACGGCGGCGCCTACACCGGCGAGGTCTCCGGCCCGATGCTGGCCAAGCTCCAGTGCACCTACGCGGTGATCGGCCACTCGGAGCGCCGCCAGTACCACGGCGAGAACGAGGAGATCGTCAACGCCAAGGTCAAGGCCGCCTACCGGGCCGGGGTCACCCCGATCCTGTGCATCGGCGAGCCGCTGGAGATCCGCAAGGCCGGCACCCACGTCGCGTACACCCTGGCCCAGCTGGACGGCGCCCTGGAGGGCGTCCCGGCGGACCAGGCCGAGTCGATCGTGGTCGCCTACGAGCCGGTCTGGGCGATCGGCACCGGCGAGGTGGCCACCCCGGAGGACGCGCAGGAGGTCTGCGCCGCGATCCGGGCCCGCCTGGCCGAGCTGTACAGCGCCGAGCTGGCCGACAAGGTCCGTGTGCTGTACGGCGGTTCGGTCAAGTCGTCGAGCGCGGCCGGCCTGATGGCCAAGCCCGACATCGACGGCGGCCTGATCGGCGGTGCCTCGCTGGACGCCGACGAGTTCGTCAAGATCGTGCGCTACCGTGAGCAGGCAGTAGGCTAACGCCGCGCAGCAACGTAGGCTTTGGGGCCGGACCGCCGACAGCGGCCCGGCCCCGTCGCCGAAGATACGAGAGAGTTGGTCCGGTCGTGGTTCTCGGGTTCTCGATTGCCCTGATCATCTTCAGCCTGCTGATGATCCTGCTGGTGCTCCTGCACAAGGGGAAGGGCGGCGGCCTGTCGGACATGTTCGGCGGCGGTGCGATGTCCACCGGCGGCGGTTCGGCGGTGGCCGAGCGCAACCTGGACCGCATCACCATCGTGGTCGGCATCGGCTGGTTCGCCTCGATCATCGCGCTGGGCCTGATCCTGAAGTACAAGAGCTGACACAGCCCTGACGCCCCGTCGCCCGAGCGCCTATCCTGGGACGGTCGGGGGCGGAGGCGATGGTGGCGGAACCTTAAGTCCTGCTTACACTAGGACGACTTTCGCCACCGACGCGCACCGCGGCGGGTCGGCGCACCAGCACGCAGGGAGTCAGACCGTGGCAAGTGGCAACGCCATCCGTGGGAGCAGGGTCGGGGCAGGCCCGATGGGGGAGGCGGAGCGCGGCGAGTCCGCTCCGCGCAACAGGATCTCCTTCTGGTGCGCCAACAAGCACGAGACGCGCCCCAGCTTCGCCGCCGAGGCCGTCATCCCGGACACCTGGGACTGCCCGCGCTGCGGCTTCCCGGCCGGGCAGGACGAGCACAACCCGCCGGCTCCCTCGCGCAACGAGCCGTACAAGACCCACCTCGCCTACGTCCGGGAGCGGCGCACCGACGCCGACGGCGAGGCGATCCTCGCCGAGGCGCTGGCCAAGCTGCGCGGCGAGATCTGAGGAGCTGACGACAAAGGGCGCCACCCGTCGAGTGACGGGGGCGCCCTTCGGCGTTCTCCGCGGCTCCTAGGCCGAGGCCGGCGGGTACAGCTGCGGCGGGATCCGCTCGGCGGCGGCGCGGTCCAGCAGCCACAGGGTGCGGCTGCGGCCGTACGCGCCGGAGGCGGGCGCCTGGAGCTCACCGGGGCCGGACAGGGCCAGCGCGACCGCGCCCGCCTTGTCCTCGCCGGCGGCCAGCAGCCAGACCTCGCGGGCCGCCCGGATCGCCGGGAGGGTGAGCGAGACCCGGGTCGGCGGGGGCTTGGGGGCCCCGCGCACGCCGACCACGGTCAGCTCGGTCTCCCGCACGCCCGGGTGCTCCGGGAAGAGCGAGGCGACGTGGGTGTCCGGGCCGACGCCGAGCAGCAGCACGTCGAAGGCCGGGACGCCGAGCCGGTCGCCCGGTCCGGCGGCCTTGGCCAGTTCCTCCGCGTAGCGGGCGGCGGCCGCCTCCACGTCCGAGCCGTCCACCCCGTCCGAGGCGGGCATCTCGTGCACCCGCGCCGGGTCGAGCGGGACGGCGTCCAGCAGCTCGGCGCGGGCCTGGACGGCGTTGCGGTCCGGGTCGGCGGCGGGGACGAAGCGCTCGTCGCCCCACCACAGGTCCAGCCGGGCCCAGTCGACCGCGTCGCGCGCCGGGGAGGCGGCGATCGCGGCCAGCAGGGCGTTGCCGTTGCGGCCGCCGGTGAGCACCACCGAGGCGGTGCCGCGGGCGGCCTGGGCGTCCACGATCCGGGTGATCAGCCGGGCCGCGGCCGCCTGGGCCATCAGCTCCTTGTCCCGGTGGACGACCAGCTGCGGGGTCGCGGCCGTCATGCGCTGCCCTTGGCGGCGCGCTTGCCCGCGACCTTCCTCGCGGCGGACTTCTCCGCGTCGGCGGTCACCCGGGCCGGGTTGGCCACCGCGGCGTCGGCGGCCGCGGCCGCCGCGTCGGCGACGGGCACCGCCGCGGCCGCCGGGGCGGTGTGCTCCGAGGGCTCGCGCAGCCGCTCGACGGACGTGCGCACGGCCGTCGAGTAGATGTCGTCCGGGTCCAGCCGGCGCAGCTCCTCGGCGATCAGCTCCGAGGTCTCGCGCCGCTTGAGCGCCACCTGGCGGTCCGGCGAGCCGGGCATGGAGAGCGTGCCCATCAGGCCGTCCGGGCGGTCCAGGGTGATGTCCCCGTCCTTGGTGCGCAGGTGCACCGCGGTGATGCCGGGGCCGCCGGTGACGACCCGCTCGACCGGCACGTTCAGCCGGTTGAGCAGCCACAGGCCGAGCAGCTCGACGCTGGGGTTGTAGGACTCGCCCTCGACCACCACCGAGGTGATGGCGGCCGGCCGCTGGTCCAGCGCGGCGGCCAGCATCGAGCGCCAGCCGGTGATCCGGGTCCAGGCCAGGTCGGTGTCGCCCGGGGTGTAGCTCTGCGAGCGCTGGGCGAGCTGGCCGACCGGGGACTCGGCGGTGACGGCGTCGGTGATCCGGCGCTGGGCGAGCGCGCCCAGCGGGTCCTGCGCCGGGTGCAGCGGCGCGTTGTCCGGCCACCAGACCACGGTCGGGGCGTCCGGCAGCAGCAGCGGCAGGACCACCGACTGGGCGTGCAGGGCGAGTTCGCCGTGCATGCGCAGGATGACCGTTTCTCCGGAGCCGGCGTCCGAGCCGACCAGGATCTCGGCGTCCAGCCGGGTCTCGGCGCGGGCCCGGGGCGAGCGGCCGGCGCGCTTGATCACCGCGAGGGTGCGCATCGGGTGCTCGCGGGAGGCCTCGTTGGCGGCCTTGAGGGCGTCGTAGGCGCTGCCCTCGTCGGTCACGATGACCAGGGTGAGCACCATGCCGGCGGCGGTGGAGCCGCTGGCCCGGCGCGCCTCCATCAGCGCGGCGTTGATCTTGCTGGACGTCGTGTTGGTGAGGTCGATCTTCATGGCCGCCGCCAGCTCCTGCCGTCTCGTGCGAGCATCTCGTCCGCCTCGGCCGGGCCCCAGGTGCCCGCCGCGTACTGGGCGGGCTTGCCGTGGGCGTCCCAGTACTTCTCGATCGGGTCGAGGATCTGCCAGGAGAGCTCGACCTCCTGGTGGCGCGGGAACAGGTTGGCGTCGCCGAGCAGCACGTCGAGGATGAGCCGCTCGTACGCCTCCGGGCTGGACTCGGTGAAGGACTCGCCGTAGGCGAAGTCCATCGTGACGTCCCGGACCTCGAAGGAGGTGCCCGGCACCTTGGAGCCGAACCGCACCGTCACGCCCTCGTCCGGCTGGACCCGGATGACCAGGGCGTTCTGCCCCAGCTCCTCGGTCGCGTAGGAGTCGAACGGCAGGTACGGGGCGCGCTGGAAGACCACCGCGATCTCGGTGACCCGGCGGCCCAGCCGCTTGCCGGTGCGCAGGTAGAACGGGACGCCCGCCCAGCGGCGGTTGTTGATCTCCAGCTTGATGGCCGCGTAGGTGTCGGTCTTGGAGTCCGGGTCGATGCCGTCCTCGTCCAGGTAGCCGACTACCTCCTC
Organism: Kitasatospora sp. NPDC028055; assembly: GCF_040637885.1. Lineage (NCBI taxonomy): Bacteria > Bacillati > Actinomycetota > Actinomycetes > Kitasatosporales > Streptomycetaceae > Kitasatospora > Kitasatospora sp. NPDC028055. The sequence continues at coordinate 44,114 of NZ_JBEZXE010000019.1, forward strand.
GCCGCCCTGCCAGCCGGCCGCGTACTGGCCGCGCACGGTGTGCCGGCCGAGGTCGGCCGGGAGCTTGACGGCGCTGAGCACCTTGAGCTTCTCGGCCACCAGCGCCTTCGGGTGGAAGGACGCCGGCTCCTCGATGGCGGTGAGCGCCATCAGCTGGAGCAGGTGGTTCTGGATGACGTCACGGGCGGAGCCGATGCCGTCGTAGTAGCCGGCCCGGCCGCCGATGCCGATGTCCTCGGCCATGGTGATCTGCACGTGGTCGACGTACGACCGGTTCCAGATCGGCTCGAACATCTGGTTGGCGAAGCGCAGCGCCAGGATGTTCTGGACCGTCTCCTTGCCCAGGTAGTGGTCGATCCGGAAGACCTCGTCGCGCGGGAAGACCTCGTGGACGACCTTGTTGAGCTCCTGGGCGCTCTCCAGGTCGTGGCCGAAGGGCTTCTCGATGACGGCGCGGCGCCAGGAGCCCTGCGGCGGGTCGGCCAGGCCGTGCTTCTTGAGCTGCTGGACGACCGTGGGGAAGAACTTCGGCGGGACGGACAGGTAGAAGGCGAAGTTGCCGCCGGTGCCCTGGGCCTTGTCCAGCTCCTCGATGGTCTCGCGCAGCTTGTCGAAGGCCTCGTCGTCGTCGAAGGTGCCCTGGACGAAGCGCATGCCCTTGGCGAGCTGCTGCCAGACCTCCTCCCGGAACTGGGTCCGGGCGTGCTCCTTGACCGCGTCGTGGACCTCCTTGGCGAAGTCCTCGTCCTCCCACTCGCGGCGGGCGAAGCCCACCAGGGAGAAGCCCGGCGGCAGCAGACCCCGGTTGGCGAGGTCGTAGATGGCCGGCATCAGCTTCTTGCGGGACAGGTCGCCGGTGACCCCGAAGATGACCAGGCCGGACGGCCCCGCGATGCGCGGGAGCCGCCGGTCGGAGGGGTCACGAAGCGGGTTGACGGGGGCGGCCGGGAGGTCGTCCGCGTCCGATTCCGACGTCAACTCGGGGAAATCAGTGCTCACTTGGTGTGCTCCGCTTTCGTGCGCTGGCTGTGTGAGCAGGGGTCACTGCTCGTTGGCGAAGGAGGCCAGCGAGGCGGTGACGGTGTCGAGCAGCTCCTGCCAGGACTGCTCGAACTTCTGCACGCCCTCGTCCTCCAGCACCTGGACGACGTCGTCGTAGTCCACGCCGGCGGCCGCGATGGCGTCCAGGACGGCCTTGGCGTCGGCGTAGTTGGGGACGATGGTGTTGCCGGTGACCACGCCGTGGTCGCCGGTGGCGTCCAGGGTGGCCTCGGGCATGGTGTTGACGGTGCCCGGGGCGACCAGCTCGGTGACGTACAGGGTGTCCGGCAGGGCCGGGTCCTTGACGCCGGTCGAGGCCCACAGCGGGCGCTGCGGCTTGGCGCCGGCGGCCTCCAGGGCCTTCCAGCGGGCGCTGCCGGCGGTCTTGCCGTCGACCGAGCCGAAGACCTCCTCGTACGCCTGGTAGGCGAGGCGGGCGTTGGCCAGCGCGGCCTTGGAGCGCAGGTCCTTGGCCTCGCCGCCGACCTTGTCCAGGCGCTTGTCGATCTCGGTGTCCACGCGGGACACGAAGAAGGAGGCGACCGACTCGATCTGGGAGAGGTCCAGGCCCTTGGCCTTGGCGGCCTCCAGGCCGGTCAGGTAGGCGTCCATGACGGCCTTGTAGCGCTCCAGCGAGAAGATCAGCGTGACGTTGACGCTGATGCCCAGGCCGATGACCGAGGCGATGGCCGGCAGGCCGGCCTTGGTGGCGGGGATCTTGATCAGGACGTTCGGGCGGTCGACCAGCCACCACAGCTGCTTGGCCTCGGCCACGGTCGGGGCGGTCTCGTGCGCCAGGCGCGGGTCGACCTCGATGGAGACCCGGCCGTCGCGGCCGTTGGAGGCGTCGTAGACCGGGCGCAGCACGTCGGCGGCGTCGCGCACGTCCGAGGTGGTGATCATGCGGATCGCCTCGTCGGTGGTGACCCCGCGGACGGCGAGGTCGCGCAGCTGGCCGTCGTAGGAGCTGTCGCCGCTGCCGGCGATGGCCTTCTGGAAGATGGTCGGGTTGGTGGTGACACCCACCACGTGCTTGTTCTGCACCAGCTCGGCCAGGTTGCCGGAGTTCAGCCGCGCGCGGCTGAGGTCGTCCAGCCAGATCGCAACGCCTTCGTCGCTGAGGCGCTTCAGTGCGTCAGTCATGGTGCTTCAGTCCTTCGTCTTCTTCTGCTTCGTGGGGTAGTCAGAGGGGGCCGCGTGCCCGCGTGCGGGCGGGCACGCGGCCCGGACGCGTTAGCGGTTGACGGCTTCGAGGGAGCGCAGGGCGTTGTGCGCCTCGGCGACCACGCGCTCGGCGGTCAGGCCGAACTCCTCGAACAGCACCTTGTAGTCGGCGGAGGCACCGAAGTGCTCCAGCGAGACGATCCGGCCGTGGTCGCCGACCAGCTCGCGCCAGCCCTGGGCGATGCCGGCCTCGACCGAGACGCGGGCCTTGACCGACGGCGGCAGCACGCTGTCGCGGTAGGCCTGGTCCTGCTCCTGGAACCACTCGAAGGACGGGACCGAGACCACGCGGGTCGCGATGCCCTCGGCCTCCAGGACCTCGCGGGCCTGGACGGCCAGCTGGACCTCGGAGCCGGTGCCCAGCAGGATCAGCTGCGGGTCGCCGTTGCCGGCCTCGGCCAGCACGTAGGCGCCCTTGGCGGTGCCCTCGGCGGAGGCGAAGACCTCGCGGTCGAAGGTCGGGACGTTCTGGCGGGTGAGCGCGAGGCCGACCGGGCCGGGGTGGCTGGTCTGGCGCTCGATCACGGTGCGCCAGGCGACGGCCGTCTCGTTGGCGTCGGCCGGGCGGACCATGGCCAGGCCCGGGATGGCGCGCAGCGAGGCCATGTGCTCCACCGGCTGGTGGGTCGGGCCGTCCTCGCCGAGGCCGATCGAGTCGTGCGTCCAGACGTAGGTGACCGGCAGCTTCATCAGCGCGGCCAGGCGCACGGCCGGGCGCATGTAGTCGGCGAAGACCAGGAAGGTGCCGCCGTACACACGGGTCTTGCCGTGCAGGGCGATGCCGTTCATGGTCGAGCCCATGGCGTGCTCGCGGATGCCGAAGTGGATCGTCCGGCCGTACGGGCTGGCCGACTTCAGCGGGTTGCCCTCGGGGAGGAAGGAGCTGTCCTCGTCGATGGTGGTGAGGTTGGACTCCGCGAGGTCGGCCGAGCCGCCCCACAGCTCCGGGATCACCGCGCCGAGCGCCTTGAGGGTCTCGCCGGAGGCCTTGCGGGTGGCGACGTCCTTGCCGGCCGGGAAGGAGGGGACGGCCTTCTTCCAGCCCTCGGGCAGCTCGCCGGCCTGGATGCGGTCGAACTCGGCGGCCCGGTGCGGGTTGGCCGCGCGCCAGGCGTCGAAGCCCTGCTGCCACTGGTCGCGGGCGGCCTTGCCGCGCTTGATGACCTGGCGGGCGTGCTCGATGACCTGGTCGCTGACCTCGAAGGTCTTCTCCGGGTCGAAGCCCAGGACCTTCTTGGTGGCGGCGATCTCGGCGGCACCGAGCGCGGAGCCGTGCGCCTTGGCGGTGTTCTGGGCGTCCGGGGCCGGCCAGGCGATGATCGTGCGCATCGCGATCAGCGACGGGCGGGAGGTCTCGGCCTTGGCGGCGGCCAGCGCACCGGCGAGGGCCTCGACGTCGATGTCGCCGTTGGCCTTCGGGGTGACCCGCTGGACGTGCCAGCCGTACGCCTCGTAGCGCTTGAGGACGTCCTCGGAGAAGGCGGTCTCGGTGTCGCCCTCGATCGAGATGTGGTTGTCGTCGTACAGGGCGACCAGGTTGCCCAGCTTCTGGTGGCCGGCCAGCGAGGACGCCTCGGCCGAGATGCCCTCCTCCAGGTCGCCGTCGGAGACGATGGCCCAGATGGTGTGGTCGAAGGGGGACTCGCCGGCCGCCGCCTCCGGGTCGAACAGGCCGCGCTCGTAGCGGGCGGCCATCGCCATGCCGACCGCGTTCGCGATGCCCTGGCCGAGCGGGCCGGTGGTGGTCTCCACGCCCGCGGTGTGGCCGTGCTCCGGGTGGCCCGGGGTGCGGCTGCCGGCCACGCGGAAGGCCTTGAGGTCGTCCAGCTCCAGGCCGTAGCCCGAGAAGTACAGCTGGGTGTAGAGCGTCAGGCTGGTGTGGCCGGGGGAGAGGACGAAGCGGTCGCGGCCGACCCAGGCCGGGTCGGTCGGGTCGTGGCGCAGGAAGCGCTGGAAGATCAGGTAGGCGGCCGGGGCCAGCGACATGGCCGTCCCGGGGTGCCCGTTGCCGACCTTCTGGACAGCGTCCATCGCCAGGACCCGCGCCGTGTCAACCGTGCGCTCGTCCAGGTCGCTCCACTCGAATGCGTTCTTCGGCGCAGTGCTCACCCTGTCTCAGGGCTCCTTCCATTGTGAAGAGTGACCCCGTGAATGGGGACCGGGTCGGCCACGGCGCTGTGGTCCCGACTGTGGATGGTGCCGGTCACGGAGGGTAGATCCCGCTTCTGCGTGCGAGCCTACCGTCCGGGCCGGGGCTCACCCTCCGTGCCGGGACAACCGGGATTTCCGCATGGTGATTCCCACTAGGGCGTTCTGATCCGTTTCGTCCCAGGCTCTCCCGATTCGGCTGGGCGCGCCGCCCGGGTGGTCGGGACGGGTTGCGCGGGCGCCGCGGAGGCGCTTCGTGGCTTCACCCAGTCGGTTGACCCGGGGGCGGGCCGTCCGCCCCGCCGGGGGACCCCGGAGCCGGTTGGGATGTATGGAGCGTCTATGGTGTCGTGGTACGCGCAGAGCGGACGATTCGGGACCCTTCGTTCCTGTGGACGCCTGCGAAGTTTCATCTTCAGTTGGGGTGTTAGTGACCGCCGTCGAAACCCGTCCCGCCGGGGTCACCGGGGCGACTCCTGCGCACCGGCCCATCGGGGCCCGTGTCGGCGCGTTCGTCGCACTGACCAAGCCGCGGATCATCGAGCTGCTGCTGATGAGCACCGTGCCGGTGATGTTCCTCGCCCAGCAGGGCGTGCCGAACATGCTGCTGGTGCTCAAGGTCGTGGTCGGCGGCTACCTCTCGGCGGGCGGCGCCAACGCCCTCAACATGTACATCGACCGCGACATCGACGCACTGATGTCCCGCACCGAGCGGCGGCCGATCGTCACCGGGATGGTGTCCCCGCGCGAGGCCCTGGTCTTCGGCATCGCGCTCGGCGTCCTCTCCACCCTGCTGCTCGGCTTCGGGGTCAACTGGCTCTCCGCCGGACTCGCGCTCGGCGCGCTGCTGTTCTACGTGTTCGTCTACACGCTGGGGCTCAAGCGGCGCACCTCGCAGAACATCGTCTGGGGCGGCATCGCCGGCTGCATGCCGGTGCTGATCGGCTGGTCCTCGGTGACCGACTCGGTGTCCTGGGCGGCGGTCGCGCTGTTCCTGGTGGTCTTCTTCTGGACCCCGCCGCACACCTGGGTGCTGTCGATGAAGGTGCGCGACGACTACGAGCGGGCCGGCGTGCCGATGCTGCCGGTCGTCAAGGGCAACGTGGCGGTCGGCAAGCAGGTCGTCGCCTACTCCTGGGTGATGGTCGCGGTCTCGCTGGCGGTCTGGCCGCTCGGGCACATGAGCTGGCTGTACCCGGTCGCCGCGGTGCTGCTCGGCGGGTTCTGGCTGCGGGAGGCGCACGCGCTGTACGGGCGGGCCAAGGCCGGGATCGTGGGCGCCAAGCTCAAGGAGATGCGGCTGTTCCACTGGTCGATCACCTATCTGTCGCTGCTGTTCGTGGTGTGCGCGATCGATCCGTTCGTGAAGTAAGGCCCCTGTTCTGGTCTGTGCGAAGAGCCCCGGTCCTGGCGGACCGGGGCTCTTCGCGCTTCCTCCCGCTTCTTCGCGCTGCTCAGCGTCCTGGTAGCTCGGACGGGCCGACGTGGTCGTCCAGCCAGTCCTTGAGCGGCTGGGAGGCGCGCAGGAAGGCGGTGATCCGGGTGTGGGCGGTGCGGGTGCCGAGCCACTTCGCGGGTGGCCACTCCTGCCAGGCCACCAGGCCCTTGTGGCGGAGCAGTTCGATCCGCGGGTGGTCCTTCGGGAAGCCGCGCGGGGCGGTCTTGAGGGAGTCCCGGCCGTGGACGTGCGGGCCGTCCTTCTCCACCCGGGCGATCACCCGCTCCAGTTCGGCGCCGCTGACGTCCTCGGCGACGGCGGCGCGGTAGCGGTTCAGCTGGTCCGGGGCGAGCTGGTACATGCCGTTGCCGCAGGCCAGGCCGTCGGCGGAGAGCTGGATGTAGCCGCCGGCCTCCAGGTACGCGCCGATGTGCGTCTTGTACGGGGACTTGTCGGCGCTGAACCGGACGTCGCGGTTGGGGCGGAAGATCTTCCCCGGCCCGAACTCCGGCTCCAGCTCGGCGAGCAGCAGTTCCATGGGCGCCCGTACGACCTCGTCGTACTGCTCCTTGTGGGCCTGCCAGAAGGTCTTGGAATTGTCGGCTTCGAGGTGCTCGTAGAAGTCGAGCGCCTCGGCCGGCCAGCCATTGAACGTCATGGTGTGAGTATGTGTCCCGGTGCACAGGGTGCTCCCGTCGCCAGGTCGCGTACCGGTGGGTAGCATGCGGGCATGAGCAGCGCAGAGACCGCCACCGCCGCCGCGTCGGACGCCCGCACCGAGCGCCGCGCCAAGCGCATCGCCAAGCACCTCACCAGCTTCGCCCAGCAGCACGGCGGCAGCGCCGACGCGGTCGTCGAGTACGTCGGCGGCGTGGCCACCCGCATCGTCGTGGTCGGCGCGGACGGCGCCTGGGGCGACCAGGTCGCCCCCACCTACGCCGTCGGCCGCCGCGCCGCGGAGCTGGCCGGGCTCACCCTGCACGAGAACTTCGAGGGCGAGCTGGGCCTCAAGGTCAAGACCGGCCCGTACGAGTGGAAGCGCATGGCCGGCCTCCAGCTCGGCGGCTGATCGCCCCTCGTTCGAACGCCGACGGCCCGGTTCCTTCTAGGCGGGGGAACCGGGCCGTTGTCGCTGGTCAGGGGCGTCGGACCGACCGGAGAGGGGCGGCGCTATGGTGCGCGCATGCACTTCATCGTTGTCGGCATCCGCACCCTCGTGAACGCGATCGTCGCCGGCGACCCGCTGTGGCCCGCGGTGACGCTCTTCCTGCTGTCCTTCCCCCTGGCGATCGCCGCCGCGCTGGTCCGCGCCCGCCGCAGGCCGAAGTAGGCCCGGCGCGGTACCGGTCGGCGGGCGGGGTAGCCGGACCGTTCGCCGTTTCAGATGGGCAGGTTCCAGCCGGGGCCGTCCTCGTGACCGATCCAGACGCGTTGGCCCGCGCCCGAGACGGTGATCCCGAAGCCGTCCTGGTGCGGCTCGCCGGCCGCCTGCCAGGCTTCGACGGGGCTCTCCACCTGATCACCGCGACTCTTTGTGGTCGAGTGCTCGGGCGGGGCAGGTGGGCCGGTCCAGCCAGGCCCACTGGCTGTTCTCGGTGACGGTGAGGCCGAAACGGTCAGGTGTCGGGCGGTCGTGCTGCTCCCACCAGTGGTGGGCGGCTTCGATCTCGTCCCAGAGGCGGCGGGGGCCGTGCTGCCAGACGGTGAAGTGATCATGTTGTTCGCCATCGTGGTCGACGGCAGCCCAGGAGCGGGCGTCGGTGGTCGCGATCCAGAGCCGGGCGGCGACGCCGTCGACGTCCGGCTCGTCCTCCCAGGCGGTCCACACGTCGCCCAGGCGGAGGCCGAGGGCGAAGCGGGCCTCCCAGTGGTCGCCTGTGATGTTCCACGGTGGCAGCGTGGTTGCGGATTCCTTCGGTACGTGGTCGTCCCGGACGACGTCGCGGAAGATCCGCAGGTCGTGCCGCTGGTTGCGCATCAGCATGAACGCGGAGTGGGGGCTGAAACGGCCCTGGGCCCGATCGCGTTCGACCGTGAGTTTCAGAAGCCCCCAGCAGAGCAGGGGGTTGTCCCAGGGAGTGAGGATGATGCCGCCGGGGCGGGTCTGCTCGATCCACGCCCAGGGCACGCGGCGGACCGAGCAGGTGGAGATGATCCGCTCGTAGGGGCTGCGGTGGGGCCAGCCGAGGGAGCCATCTCCGCAGATCAGGTCCACGTCCAGGCCGGTCGCGTTCAGGGAGGCCCATGCTTGCTCGGAGACGTCGGAGTCGATCTCGACGGAGGTGACGTGCCTGGGGCCGAGTCGGTGGGCGAGGAGGGCGGCGTTCCAGCCGGTGCCGGTGCCGATCTCCAGGACGTTCATCCCGGGCCGGACATCGAGGTCGCGGAGCATGCGGACGACGATGGAGGGGGCGGAGGCGGAGGGCCAGGCATCGGCCGGATCGGCCGGTGCCTGGCCGTCGTTGACCTGGGTGATGACGGGCGCGTCCGCGTAGGCCGCCTCGAACCAGCGCTGGTGGTCGGTGGGGAGGTCGCACGGTCCGTAGCCGCCCTCGTTGTTCTCCAGCCAGATGCGGTCGGGGAGGAAGCGGTGGCGAGGGACTGCGGCGACCGCTTCCTTCCACTCACGGGGGACCGGGCCGTCGAGCGCTTCGTCGACGGCCCGGAGCAGGCCGCGCACGGCGGCCTGCTCCGGTCGATGCACGGGGTCCGTCACTTGTCGCCCTCGTCCTTCTTGTGCTTCGGCTCGGGTGCCGGGCGGGATCCGTCGGGAGACGGCTTGCTCGTGCCGGGGTCCTTCTTGCCCCCGTGCTTGCCGCCGCTGGGCTTGTCGGTTCCCCAACCCATTGGTCCTCCTTGAGTGTTGGTGTGTTTAGTGAGACCGGCCGCGCCGCCGGGGCGGCGGCGCGGCCGGGAGTTCAGCGGGCGCGGTTGATCAGGATCAGGGCCGCGGTGATGACGTGCAGGCCGGCGGCGGTGGAGACCCCGTAGGCGGCCCAGACCCGGGAGGGGTCGGGGATGGGCGGGGGCGGCGGCGCATCGTCGGAGTCGTAAGTGTTGTCCGGCAGTTGTGAGTTCACCGGGGGTTCGGCGTGGGCGTCGCGAGGTCGGCGTGCACGACCTTGCCGAACGGGAGGGGCGTGACGCCCCAGCGGCCGCGGGTGAGCCGGTGGACCATCGCCAGCCCCCGGCCGGATGTGGCGTCGGGCCCGGCCTGGACCATCACGGGCATCGAGCGGGAGCCGTCACCGACCAGGATGCGGACGATCCGGTCGCTCGGACGGCGGACGCCGATGAGCATGCGGGTCTGGCAGCCGGTCTTGATGGAGTTGGTGGCCAGTTCGCTGACGATCACGACGGCGTCGTCCACCAGGTCGTCCAGCCCCCATTCCCGCAGCTGCGCGCAGACGAAGCGCCGAGCAGCGCCCACTGACTCGGGCCGGTAGGGCAGGCAGACGGTCGCCAGTTCGGCGAGCTCACCATCAGCGGACTCGTTGTCCGCGACTGCCGGAGGGCAGCGCGGCTGCTCCCTGTCGACGTCTGAGACTGTTGGCAGCGCGCTGAGTGGAGACATCGAGGTCACTCCCTCGGGTGGTCCGATTGATCCCTCCCTGGACCCTGATCTGCCAGCGAGGTATTCCTAGTTCACCGGCCCGGGGCGGCGCGTGGGGCCGGAGCGACCGGACGTTTCACCGGACGTTTGGGCTAGGCCGAAGTCTCCGACTCCTGGGGGGTTCCATGGCGGCACGATCACTCGCCGGACTGAGGAAGGCTGCTGGATACACGCAAGAGAGCTTTGTCGCAGCGTTCCTCGACATGGCGCAACGTATGGATGTCCGAGCTGCGGTGAGTGTCCGCCACCTCAGGAGGTGGGAGTCTCCCGGCCCGCCACTGCCGCATCCTGGCCAGCAGGCTGTCCTCGAAGCATTGTTGGGCGTTCCGCTTGATGAGCTGGGCTTCACGGTGCCGCCGGAGCGGGCCCATAGCATCCCGAGCAGCGGGTGTGAGGAGGGCGCAGTGCAGCGGCGACAGTTTGTTGTAGATGTCGGAGTGCTTCTTGGGGCTTCCGTTCTCGCTCCTGCGCGTACCGGTCGCCGGATTGGTGCGGCCGATGTTCGGGCGTTCCGGTCCAAAGTTGCTGACCTGTACGCCATCGATCACACGCAAGGCGGCCGGATCGCCCGGCAGGCTGCCGCGCGCGTTCTGCAGAGCGTTGAGAAGGCAATGACCGGGGGGATTTACATGGCCCCGGTCGGACGTGACCTTCACGCCCTGGTCGGAACGCTGTTTTCCCATCTTGGCTGGATTGAGTTCGACGCGGGCAGGATGGTTGCTGCCCGCGCGGCATGTACTGAGGCACTGACCTCGGCCCGTCTGGTGGGTGACCCGCTGTTGGAAGTTCGTGCGCTCGACAGCCTGTCCTTGGTCGCCGTTGAGCAGAGACGGCCCTGGGAGGCGATTGCGGCTGCGACCGCCTCCGGGGAGATCGCGCAGAGACACGGAGGGCCGAAGGTCAAGTCAGTGGTCGCTCTGCGGCAGGCGCGAGCGCTTATGTCTGCTGGTGACCACACAGGCGCCCGCCGAGCCCTCTCCCAAGCTCTGAGGTGGCAAGACCGATCGGACAACGACACTGATGCACCGCCATGGACCGCATTTGCAGGTCAGGTCGAGGTCGACTACGCAACTGCCGCGTGGCATGTCGAAACTGGGCAACTTGCCTATGCCATCCCGTTCCTTCAATCTGCGGTCGACCTGCTCGGCCCGACATACAGCCGGAACGCGGCGCTGTACCGCGCACGCCTCGCCGAGGTGCTCATGAAGGCTGGCAATGTTGAGGAGGCTTGCGCAGAGGCGGTAGCCAGTGCCAGTGCGGCGAAGGGAATGACCTCGGTCAGGCTGGCGGACCGGTTGCGTTCGGTGGCGTCGTTGGCCGCCCGAGTTGATACGGCGATGGCGAGAGACTGCGTTGAGGAACTTCGATCGCTTGGGGTTTCGGCTCGGAAACAGGGGACGGTGTGACGGTGGCGGTTCGGCTGTTGGATGGCGAGCAGGCGGTCGAGGTGGAGGGGCAGTTGAGGGAGGTGTTCGCGGAGGCATTCGCGGAGCCTCCTTACGGCGAGGGGCCGGCCGATGTGGGGCGGGCGTTTCGTCGGTTCCGTTCGCAGGCGCGTCGGCGGGGTTTCCGGGCGGCGGTCGCCTTCGACGGCGACACGGTTGTGGGCATGGCGTACGGCTACCCTCTGTCGGCGAACACCGGATGGTGGGACACCCTGATCGATCCTGTGCCCGAGGACCTCAGGCACGAGGACGGAAGGCGCACGTTCGGTCTCTTCGAGCTCGCGGTCCGGCCCCGGTGGCGCCGCCAGGGTGTCGCCACTCGTATGCATCGCGTCCTCGTCGATGGCATCGACAACGCCAGGGTGATGCTGAACTCCCGACCGGATGCGACTGCGGCCCAGGCGGCCTACCGAGCGTGGGGCTACAGGCGCGTCGGGTCGGCGATCCCCTGGGAGGGCGCGGCTCGGCACGACGTGATGGTCCTCGAACTGACCCGCCCGGCGGCGCGAGTGTGAGATCCCGGTCGATGCCGCCCCACGCGGTCGACACCTGCTGTGACAGGGTAGGGGCCCCACCGTGATGGCGGGTGTCGCTCCCGCGGGCCAGGGGTGGCATCCGTTGACGTCAGACAGTCGATGAGGTGGATGATGCCGAGGCGTGACTACGAGAATGACCCGAACGCGCCCGAGGCGAACTCGCTGGTCCCGGCCGCGTCCGTGGTCGTGGTCGACGATGCGGGCCGTGTCCTGCTCCAGCGGCGCACGGACAACGGGATGTGGGCGCTGCCCGGCGGCAGGATGGACATCGGGGAGTCGCTCGCTGGTTGCGGTGTCCGCGAGACCCGTGAGGAGACCGGCATCGACATCGCGATCACCGGGATCGTCGGGACCTACACCGACCCGGGCCATGTGTTCGCCTACGACGACGGCGAGGTCCGCCAGGAGTTCTCCATCTGCCTCCTCGGACGCCCGATCGGTGGGGAGTTGCGGGTGTCCGATGAGTCCCACGAGGTGGCGTGGTTCACCCCGGACGAGACGGACGGGCTGCCGATGGTGTCGAGCATCCGCAAGCGGCTGGCCGACTGGCGCTCCGGAGAGATCCCCGTGGTGCGCTAGCCACCTTTGACCGTAACGGCGAAGGCCCCCATCCGACTTGGATGGGGGCCTTCGGTGATGCTCAGACTGCGGCGGTCTGGGGGGTCTGGGTGGGGAGGTGGTCGGCGGCCTCCGCCGTCTCGCGGGTGCGGAGGGCGAGGGGGATGCGGAGGGCGGCGATCCAGGTCAGGGAGGCTCCCAGCATGTGGAGGCCGACCATCAGCTCGGGGGCGTCGGTGAAGTACTGGATGAAGCCGAGGACGCCCTGGAGGAGCAGGACGGCGAGCAACTCCTTCGCGCGGGCCTTGGCGGCCGGGGGGGCCTTGATGGCCGCGAAGACGAAGATCATCGCGATGGTGAGGCCGACCGAGACGAACGCCAGGTCTGCGTGGAACTGGGCCAGCCTGTCGTAGTCGAGCGGGATGCGGGGGACGATCTTGTTGTCCTTCGGCGTTCCCGGGTGGTGGCCGGCGCCGGTGACCAGGGTGCCCGCCGCGACGAGCAGGCCGACCACCGTGACCAGGACGTAGGAGAGCTGGTGGATGGGACGGGCGACCGTGAGCTTCGCCGGGCCGTCGCCTTCCTTGCTGCGCTCCCACATCAGCAGCGCCACCCAGACCAGCGCCATCGCGGCGATCATGTGCAGTGCGACGGTGTACGGGTTGAGGCCCGTCAGCACCGTGATGCCGCCGAGGACGGCGTTGCTCATCACGAGCCAGAACTGGATCCAGCCGAGCTTGGTCATGCTCCGCCGCCAGGGGCGGTGGCAGCGCGCGGCCAGGATCGCCCAGCCGACCGCCGCGCTCAGCACGTACGTGAGCATCCGGTTGGTGAACTCGACGACGCCGTGGAAGCCCATCTCCGCCGTGGGCGTGAGGCTCTCGGCGGTGCAGCGGGGCCACGTGGTACAGCCGAGGCCGGAGGCGGTGAGCCGGACGGCGCCGCCGGTGACGACGATCACCACGCTCATCACCAGCGCGGCGAACGTGGCGCGCCGGACCATCGCGGCGGAGGGCTGCCAGCGCTCGGCGAGCAGGGAGAAGGGGTTCAGCACGGGCTCCATCGTAGGCGGCCTTACGGGCGATCTTGGGGCGGGGCGCGGGCTGCGGCCGCCGGTGATCAAAGCGGACTGTTCGGACAAGGCGGTCAGTGGTCTTGACCATTCACCCGTTTGGCCGAAAGAGTGCGGATTGGTCCATACCTTTTTCCGGGCCCATCCCACTTCCCGCACGTAAGCGGAGATCCTGCACATGCGCATACCCACCTCCGCCGCCGCGCTCGCGGTCGGCGGCTCGCTCGCACTCGCCGCCCTGATCGCGCCGGCCGCCCAGGCCGCCGGCACCGTCGCTGCCGACGAGCAGTGCCGCAGCCTCGGGGTCGCCAACCTGTACGGCGAGTTCATCGAGGGCGACGACACCCACACCCCCGACGCCGAGGGTGCCGTCGCGGTCGGCGGCAACGCCGACTTCACCGGCGGCTTCTCCGTCGGCCAGGAGCTGACCGCCGCCGAGGTCGACGCCCTGCCCGGCAGGAACGCACTGGTCGTGGCCGGCAAGATCACCGGCCACAACACCCAGGTGATGAAGGGCAACGGCGTCTACGGTTCGAAGGCCGACGGTGCCGTGGTCGAGGCTCACCAGGGCAAGATCGCCCAGGGCGCCTCGCCGATCGACTTCAAGGCCGAGTTCGCCAAGCTGCGCGCCGCTTCCACCGCGCTGGCCGCCGTGCCGCAGACCGCCGGGGCCACCGTCCAGGCCAAGGGCACCGAGCTCACCTTCACCGGCGGGGACGCCACGTACAACAGCTTCACCGTCGACGCCGGGAAGCTCCAGGGCGCCAAGGACGTCTTCGTCAAGGTGCCGGCCGGCTCGGTGACCGTCATCAACGTGACCGGCGGCTCGTACGACATGGCGGCGGCCGGGACCACCGGCTTCCACCTGTGGGACGAGGGCAGGTCGGCCTTCCTGCTGGACGACAAGAACCTGAGCGCGGCGGGTGGCGCGATTCGGGCCAAGCTGCTCTGGAACTTCCCCACCGCGACCAAGGTGGTCAAGAACAGCAAGGCCGCCTGGGCCGGGACGGTGCTCGCACCCAACGCCGCCTTCGAGCTCGGCAGTGGCGGCCCGGTCAACGGCTCGGTGATCGCGGCCTCGCTGACCGGCAAGGGCGGCGCCGAGACCCACCACTACCCCTTCACCGGCTGCCTGCCGGGGACGCCGGTGCCGACCCCGACCGGTACGCCGACCGTTCCGCCGGTGGTGCCGAGCGGTTCGCCGTCGGTGACGTCGAGCGGTTCGGCGAGCCCATCGGGCAGCCCGTCGGGTAGCCCGTCCGCGCCGACGAGCGGCAAGCCCAGTGCGGGCGGTTCGGCGAGCCCGTCGGCCTCCGCTTCGACGGGTGGCCCGGCCGCCCCGGGTTCGGTGAGTCCGTCCGCCCCGTCGAACGAGGGCGGCAACCTGGCGCACACCGGCTCCGGTCCGGTGCTGCCGCTGGCGATCGGCGGCGCCGTGGTGCTGGCGGCCGGTGGCGGGATCGTGGTCGCGGCCCGGCGCAAGGCCGCGAAGCGGGCCTGAGAGGTCTGAACGGCCTGAACGGCCTGAACGGCCTGAGCGGTCCGAGCGTCCGTTGACGTGCGTTCGTCGATATGTCGGCAGGGCGCCCCCGGTGGTTGAACCTGATCACCGGGGGTGCTGTCCTGTGTCACTGGACCTTGACCGATTGCCACCGAGGCTTGACCGCTGCCGAGTTCGTGCCAGCGGACGTTGACGGCCGTGCCACCCCCCCCGGTCGTGCGGCCAGGACCTGGGACGGGCGGGGCTCCCTAGGGCTGCGTCCGAGGACGCCACAGCTCACGGTAGTCGGGGTCGTCGTGGTAGATCTGGGCAAGGAGTCTGACCGCCGCTCCGAGACCGGCGGCCCGGCCGGCGTCGAAGTCCTTGCTGGTGGCGGCCGCGTCCGGCACGTCGAGATGTGCAACTGGCGCGTAGAGGTCTGTGACCGCGCGAACCATGTCGATCATTGGGATCGTGCTGTCGAGGTGCACGTCCGTGTCGGGGGGAGCAAGCGACGTGATCATCACGATGTTGTGCTCGTCCGCGTCGAGTTTCGCTCGCACGAACTGGATGAGGCCATCGTTCATGGCGATCATCCTGGCCGACGGCCGCGCGGTGCGTGAAGCCCTGTGTCTGTCGCCGCACGCCCGGTGGATGGCTGTTGAGCAGGGCGGTCAGGATTCACTGGCAGAAACGCACGTCGGTCAACGTTCAGTGGCAGAAACGCACGTCGGTCAAGGTTCAGTGGCACGGAACAGGCGCCGTTGTGTGCTGAAAGTGACCAAGTTCATTCAAGTTTGCCGAATCCGCGTTCTGCGAGGTGGCGGCTGTGATGGGCTGGTCGAGCACATCCAGGAACGCACGGACAGACGAAATCCGGTCGTACGGCGGGGTGTGGCGAGGTGTGGGAGTGCCGGTAGAGTCCCCCGGACATGTCGTAGTGGGCCACCGCGAACCACTTCAACCCGCCTGCTGCGCAAGACCGTTCGGAGGGGAACAGGGTAATGGCGCGACAGCAGCGGCACATTCGGATGGGCGCGGCGGCACTCGCCGGTACGGCGGCGGCCGGAATTCTCCTGCCGCTGGCGCTGGCCACCAACGCCTCGGCACACGTGCCGACCTGGTCGGTGACCTGCGACAAGGTCGTGGTCGACCTGATCAACTACAGCCCCAAGCCTGACGTGAAGAACACCGTCAGCCTGACCATCGGTGACGAGAAGGTCGTGGACGCCCAGGGGTTCCCGGCGGAGTTCCACGGCAAGTACCCGGTGAAGGACCACGACGCCCCGATCGTCGCCCACCTGGTGGTCAAGACCACCGAGACCCCGGCGGAGAAGGGGTGGAACATCGACGAGACCAAGACCATCGCGCCGTGCCACACCCCGACGCCGACCCCGACGCCGACCGTGACCCCCACCAAGACCCCCACCCCGACGCCGACCCCCACCACCACCCCGACGCAGACGCCGACCGGCACCCCGTCGGCGACGCCCACTCCGAGCGGGACCCCGTCGGCCGGCCCCACCCCCAGCCGGACGACCCCGGCCGCCCCCGCCCCGGTGCCCAGCACCAGTGCCCCGGCGCTCGCCCAGACCGGTAGCAGCGACGCCACCCCGATGATCGCGGCGGCCGGTGGCGGCGTGCTGCTGGTCGGTGGCGCGCTCGTGCTGCTCGCCCGCAAGCGCCGCGGTGGCAGCCAGGGCTGACCCCCGATGATCGGCTGAAATGCCGGACGCCCCCGACCAGTTGAGGTCGGGGGCGTCCGGCATCGACGGGGAGGCGGCTACTCCCAGCGGAAGAACCGGGCGGCCGCGGCCAGCCCCAGGACGGCCCAGCCGGCCAGGATCCCGAGGTCCGACCAGGGCACCCCGGCGCCGTGCTGGAGCACCGAGCGCAGCCCGTCCGAGAGCGCCGAGATCGGCAGCAGCTCCAGCACCGACCGTACGGCGTCCGGGAACTTGCTCAGCGGCACGATCACCCCGCCGGCCAGCAGCAGCAGGATGAACACCAGGTTGGCGGCGGCCAGGGTGGCCTCGGCCTTGAGGGTGCCGGCCATCAGCAGGCCCAGGCCGGAGAAGGCGGCGGTGCCGAGGACCAGCAGGGCGGCGACGGCCAGTGCCCCCTGCGGGGTGGCGAGCCCGTGCGGGGACCAGCCGAGGGCCAGGGCGATCACCGACAGCAGGGCGACCTGCAGCACCTCGGTGACCAGCACGCAGCCGGTCTTGGCGGTCAGCAGCGTCCAGCGCGGCAGCGGGCTGGCGCCGAGCCGCTTGAGCACGCCGTAGCGGCGCTCGAAGCCGGTGGCGATGGCCTGCCCGGTGAAGGCGGTGGACATCACGGCCAGTGCGAGCAGGCCGGGGGCCAGGAAGTCGACCCGCTTGCCGGGGCCCTCCACGGCGACGACGTCCACGGCGGAGAACAGCACCAGCAGCACGGTCGGGATGACCACGGTGAGCAGCAGCTGCTCACCGTTGCGCAGCAGCATCCTCGTCTCGAAGGCGGTCTGGGCGAGCAGCATCCGGCCGACGGGTGCGGCGCCGGGCTTCGGCGCGTACGTACTCACGAGCGGAGCTCCCGTCCGGTCAGGTCGAGGAAGACGTCTTCGAGGCTGCGGCGCTGCACGGCCAGCCGTTCGGGCAGGATGCCGGAGGCCGCGCACCAGCCGGTGACGGCGGCCAGCAGCCGGCTGGGGTCGAGGGGGGCCTCGACGCGGTAGCTGCCGGGGGCGGTCTCGGTGCCGGTGGCGCCGGCGGGCAGTTCCTTGAGCAGCGGGGCGAGGTCGAGGCCGGGCGGGCCGTCGAAGCGCAGGGCGTCCTCGGCGCCGCCGCGGCACAGCTCGGTCACGGTGCCGTCGGCGATGACCCTGCCGCGGTCCACGACGGCGACGCGGTCGGCGAGCTGTTCGGCCTCGTCCATGTGGTGGGTGGTGACGACCACGGTGACGCCGTCCCGGCGCAGGTCGCGGACCAGGTCCCAGGTGGCGCGGCGGGCCTGGGGGTCGAGGCCGGCGGTGGGTTCGTCCAGGAAGACCAGTTCGGGGCGGCCGACCACGGCCATCGCGAGGGCGAGCCGCTGCTGCTGGCCGCCGGAGAGCCGGCGGTAGGTGGTGCGACCGCAGGAGCCGAGGCCGAGGCGCTCGACCAGGGCGTCCACGTCCAGCGGGTGGGCGTGCAGCTTGGCGGTGTGCCGGAGCATCTCGACGGCGCGCGCGCCCGCGTACACGCCCCCGGACTGGAGCATCACGCCGATCCGGGGCCGCAGGGCGGCGCTCTGGGCGACCGGGTCGAGGCCGAGGACACGGACGGTGCCGGCGTCGGGGCGGCGGTAGCCCTCGCAGGTCTCGATGGTGGTGGTCTTGCCGGCGCCGTTGGGGCCGAGGACGGCGGTGATCGCGCCGGTCGCGATGGTCAGGTCGAGGCCGTCCACCGCGGCCTTGTCACCGTAGCGTTTGACCAGCCCGGCGACCTGGACCGCGGGTACGGGGTTCATACCGGCGAGTCTAAGAGGGCCGAACGCCCGGGCCGGACATCGGCCTTGGTGATCGTTTACGCAGGTCAGGTAAGGCTTGCCTGCGTGACAGATGACACGAGTGAGGCCTGGATCACGGCTTGTCCTGTCGGAAGTAATTACGCAACACTGGTGTTGTGAAAAACATGCGCGAGCACACCCCGCAGCAGGAGGCCGAGTCGGCCCCCGGCTTCGACGTGCCCGTGACGGCGGCCGAGGTGCTGCTGGAGGGCCACCGGGCCACCCGGGACCGGGTCGCCCGGTCGATCCTGGACCACGGCCCCTCCTCCGCCGCCGACCTGGCGACCCGGCTCGGCCTCACGGCCGCCGCCGTCCGCCGCCACCTGGACGGCCTAGCCGCCGCCCGTCTGGTCGAGTCCCGCGAGCAGCGGGTCTACGGCAGCCGGGGCCGGGGCCGCCCGGCCAAGGTCTTCGCCCTCACCGACGCCGGCCGGGACGCCTTCTACCAGGCGTACGACCAGCTCGCCGCCGACGCCCTGCGTTGGATCGCGGACTCGGTGGGCGGCGGCGAGGCGGGCGAGGAGGCGGTCGCCGCCTTCGCCCGCGCCCGCTTCGGCAAGCAGGCCGAGAAGTACCTGGAGACCCTGCGGCAGGCCGAGGTCCAGGACCGCCCGGAGGCCCTTGCCCAGGCGCTGAGCGCGGACGGGTACGCTGCCACGGTGCGGCGTGTCCCGTCGGCCGTGGCCAAGGCCCCGGCGGGCGCCCAGCTCTGCCAGCACCACTGCCCGGTCGCGCACATCGCCGAGCAGTTCCCGCAGCTCTGCGAGGCGGAGACCGAGGTCTTCTCCCAGCTCCTGGGCACCCATGTGCAACGGCTGGCCACCATCGCCCACGGCGACGGGGTCTGCACCACCTATGTGCCGGCACCCGGTGCCGCATCGTCGCCCGCCCAGCGCACCGCGGGCCACGGTTCCGATGCGGCGCCGACTGCCAGTACATGAAAACTCCGCGTCCACCGAAGATTCAGCGTCCGCGCGTTAGGAAGCTCGCATGACTGACACCGTTTCGCACCCCGAGCTCGAAGGCCTCGGCAATTACGAGTACGGCTGGGCCGACCCGGACACCGCCGGTGCCGCGGCCAAGCGCGGGCTCAGCGAGGAGGTCGTCCGCGACATCTCGGCGAAGAAGAACGAGTCCGAGTGGATGCTGAACCTGCGGCTCAAGGGCCTCAAGCTGTTCGGCAAGAAGCCCATGCCGACCTGGGGCTCCGACCTCACCGGCATCGACTTCGACAACATCAAGTACTTCGTCCGCTCCACCGAGAAGCAGGCCGAGTCCTGGGAGGACCTGCCCGCGGACATCAAGGCCACGTACGACAAGCTGGGCATCCCGGAGGCGGAGAAGCAGCGCCTGGTCGCCGGTGTCGCCGCCCAGTACGAGTCCGAGGTCGTCTACCACCAGATCCGCGAGGACCTGGAGGAGCAGGGCGTCATCTTCCTGGACACCGACACCGCGCTGCGCGAGCACCCGGAGATCTTCAAGGAGTACTTCGGCACCGTCATCCCGGCCGGCGACAACAAGTTCGCCGCGCTGAACACGGCGGTGTGGTCCGGCGGCTCGTTCATCTACGTGCCGAAGGGCGTGCACGTCGACATCCCGCTCCAGGCCTACTTCCGGATCAACACCGAGAACATGGGCCAGTTCGAGCGGACGCTGATCATCGTCGACGAGGACGCCTACGTCCACTACGTCGAGGGCTGCACCGCGCCGATCTACTCCTCCGACTCGCTGCACTCGGCGGTCGTCGAGATCATCGTCAAGAAGGGCGGCCGCTGCCGCTACACGACCATCCAGAACTGGTCGAACAACGTCTACAACCTGGTCACCAAGCGCGCCGTGGCGTACGAGGGCGCGACCATGGAGTGGGTCGACGGCAACATCGGCTCCAAGGTCACCATGAAGTACCCGGCCGTCTACCTGATGGGCGAGCACGCCAAGGGCGAGACCCTGTCGATCGCCTTCGCGGGCGAGGGCCAGCACCAGGACGCCGGCGCCAAGATGGTGCACATGGCGCCGAACACCTCGTCCAACATCGTCTCCAAGTCGGTGGCGCGCGGCGGCGGCCGGACCTCCTACCGCGGTCTGATCGAGATCGGTGAGGGCTCCAAGGGCGCCAAGTCCAACGTGCTGTGCGACGCGCTGCTGGTCGACACCATCTCCCGCTCGGACACCTACCCGTACGTGGACGTCCGCGAGGACGACGTGTCCATGGGCCACGAGGCGACCGTCTCCAAGGTCAGCGAGGACCAGCTGTTCTACCTGATGAGCCGCGGCATGACCGAGTTCGAGGCGATGGCGATGATCGTCCGCGGCTTCGTCGAGCCGATCGCGCGCGAGCTGCCGATGGAGTACGCGCTGGAGCTCAACCGGCTGATCGAGCTGCAGATGGAGGGCGCGGTCGGCTGACGACCGGCCGTACCGCCGCCATCCATCCGGAATTTCTGAGGAAGAGAGCACTACGAACAGCCATGGCTGACGTTCAGAACACCACCGGCTCCACCACCGCCGGTTCGATCGAGGTCGGCACCGCCGGCGCGGGCGCGCAGCTCGCCGGCCCCGGCACCGGCCGGACCACCGTGCACCAGCCGATCGACGCGCGCGTCGCGGTCAAGCCGTCCTTCGACGTGAACGACTTCCCGGTGCCCACCGGCCGCGAGGAGGACTGGCGGTTCACCCCGCTGCACCGCCTCGCCGGCCTGCACGACGGCACCGCCGCGGCCGGCGAGCGGGGCGAGGACAAGGTCGAGTTCGCGCTGCCGGACGGCGTCACCGCCGAGACCGTCGGCCGCGACGACGCCCGGCTCGGCAAGGCCGGCACGCCGGTCGACCGGGTCGCCGCGCAGGCGTTCAGCGCGTTCGAGCAGGCGCTCGTGGTCACCGTCCCCAAGGACGCGGTGCTGACCGAGCCGGTCCGGATCGACGTGCGGGCCGAGGGCGGGGTCCGCTTCGCCCACGTGGTGATCGACGTCAAGCCGTTCGCCGAGGCCGTCGTGGTGCTCAACCACGAGGGCACCGGCACCCGGGCCGCCAACGTCGAGGTGCTGGTCGGCGACGGTGCCAAGCTCACCTTCGTCTCGGTGCAGGACTGGGACCGGGACGCCGTCCACGTCGCCCAGCACAGCGCGCTGGTCGGCCGGGACGCCTCGTTCAAGTCCGTGGTCGTCACCTTCGGCGGCGACCTGGTCCGCCTCCACCCGCGGGTCAACTACGCCGGCCCCGGCGGCGAGGCCGAGCTGTTCGGCCTCTACTTCGCCGACGCCGGCCAGCACCTGGAGCACCGCCTGGTCATCGACCACGACACGCCGCACTGCCGGTCGAACGTGGCGTACAAGGGCGCGCTGCAGGGCCAGGACGCCCACGCGGTCTGGGTCGGCGACGTGCTGATCCGCGCCGCCGCGGTCGGCACCGACACCTACGAGCTCAACCGGAACCTGGTGCTCACCGACGGTGCCCGGGTCGACTCGATCCCGAACCTGGAGATCGAGACCGGCGAGATCGTCGGCGCCGGCCACGCCTCGGCGACCGGCCGCTTCGACGACGAGCAGCTGTTCTACCTGATGGCCCGCGGCATCCCGGCCGAGGAGGCCCGCCGCCTGGTGGTCCGCGGCTTCTTCGCCGAACTGCTCCAGCAGATCGGGGTGGCCGAGGTCCAGGAGCAGCTCATGGTGAAGATCGACGCAGAGCTGGAAGCGGCGGTCTGATCCCGATGAGCTTCCTGCGTGCCTGCGCGCTGAGCGACCTCCAGGAGGACGTTCCCAAGCGCGTGGACCTCAATGGCGTGCCGGTCACGGTCGTCCGCACCGACGAGGGGGTGTTCGCGATCAACGACACCTGCTCGCACGCGAACGTCTCGCTCTCGGAGGGCGAGGTCGAGGACTGCATGATCGAGTGCTGGCTGCACGGCTCCAGCTTCGACCTGCGCACCGGCAAGCCCTCCGGCCTGCCCGCCACCAAGCCGGTCGCTGTCTACCCCGTAAAGATCGAAGGGGACGATGTGCTCGTCTCCGTCAACCAGGAGTCCTGAGTACCCATGGCAACCCTTGAAATCCGCGACCTGCACGTCTCCGTCGAGGCCGAGAACGGCCCGCGCGAGATCCTGAAGGGCGTCGACCTGACCGTGAAGCAGGGCGAGACCCACGCCATCATGGGTCCGAACGGCTCCGGCAAGTCCACCCTGGCCTACTCGCTGGCCGGTCACCCCAAGTACACCGTCACCGGCGGCAGCGTGCTGCTGGACGGCGAGGACGTCCTGGAGATGTCCGTCGACGAGCGCGCCAAGGCCGGCGTCTTCCTGGCCATGCAGTACCCGGTCGAGGTCCCCGGCGTCTCGGTCTCCAACTTCCTGCGCACCGCCGCCACCGCCGTCCGCGGCGAGGCCCCCAAGCTGCGGCTGTGGGTCAAGGAGGTCAAGGAGGCGATGGCCGCCCTGCAGATGGACCCGGCCTTCGCCGAGCGCAACGTCAACGAGGGCTTCTCCGGCGGCGAGAAGAAGCGCCACGAGATCCTCCAGCTGGAGCTCCTCAAGCCGAAGATCGCGATCCTCGACGAGACCGACTCCGGCCTGGACGTCGACGCGCTGCGGATCGTCTCCGAGGGCATCAACCGGGTCCGCTCCACCGGCGAGGTCGGCACCCTGCTGGTGACCCACTACACCCGCATCCTGCGGTACATCAAGCCCGACTACGTCCACGTCTTCGCGGGCGGCCGCATCGTCGAGTCCGGCGGCGCCGAGCTGGCCGACAAGCTGGAGAACGAGGGCTACGAGGCTTATGTGAAGGGGGGCGCTTCCGAGTGACCCATACCCCGCTGTCCGGCCTGCTCGACACCGACGCGATCCGCAAGGACTTCCCGGTCCTGCAGCGGCTGCTCCACGACGACAAGCCGCTGGTCTACCTGGACAACGCGGCGACCTCGCAGAAGCCGCGCCAGGTGCTGGAGGCGCTGAACGCCTACTACGAGCGGCACAACGCCAACGTCCACCGCGGCGTGCACGTGCTCGCCGAGGAGGCCACGGCCCTGTACGAGGGCGCCCGCGACAAGGTCGCGGCCTTCGTCAACGCGCCGAGCCGCAACGAGGTGATCTTCACCAAGAACGCCTCCGAGTCGCTCAACCTCGTTGCCAACATGCTCGGTTGGGCCGACGAGCCGTACAAGGTCGACGCCGACTCCGAGATCGTGATCACGGAGATGGAGCACCACTCCAACATCGTCCCGTGGCAGCTGCTCTCGCAGCGCACCGGTGCGAAGCTCAAGTGGTTCGGGCTCACCGACGAGGGCCGGCTCGACCTGTCCGACATCGACGAGCTGATCACCGAGAAGACCAAGGTGGTCTCCTTCACCCTGGTCTCCAACCTGCTGGGCACCGTCAACCCGGTCGAGACGATCGTCCGCAAGGCCCAGTCGGTCGGCGCGCTGGTCGTCATCGACGCCTCGCAGGCCGCGCCGCACATGGTGCTCGACGTCCAGGCGCTGGAGGCCGACTTCGTCGCCTTCACCGGGCACAAGATGCTCGGCCCGACCGGCATCGGCGTGCTCTGGGGCCGCCAGGAGCTGCTGGAGGACCTCCCGCCGTTCCTCGGCGGCGGCGAGATGATCGAGACCGTCACCATGGGCTCGTCCACCTACGCCCCGGCGCCGCACAAGTTCGAGGCCGGCACCCCGCCGATCGCCCAGGCGGTCGGGCTCGGCGCGGCCATCGACTACCTGTCGGCCATCGGCATGGACAAGATCGCCGCGCACGAGCACGCCATCACCGAGTACGCGGTGGAGCGCCTGCTGGAGGTCCCCGACCTGCGGATCATCGGTCCGCGCACGGCCGTGGACCGCGGCGCCGCGATCTCCTTCACCCTCGGCGACATCCACCCGCACGACGTGGGCCAGGTGCTGGACGAGCAGGGCGTCGCCGTGCGCGTCGGACACCACTGCGCGCGTCCGGTCTGCCTCCGGTACGGAATTCCGGCGACCACGCGGGCGTCGTTCTACCTGTACTCGACGCCGGGCGAGGTCGACGCGCTGATCGACGGCCTGCACCACGTCCGGAACTTCTTCGGCTGACGGGACAGGGCAGGACGATCATGAAGCTCGACTCGATGTACCAGGACATCATCCTGGACCACTACCGCAACCCGAAGGGCAAGGGGCTGCGGGACGGCGACGCCGAGGTGCACCACGTCAACCCGACGTGTGGCGACGAGATCACCCTGCGGGTGAAGCTCGACGGCGCGACCGTCGCCGACGTCTCGTACGAGTCCCAGGGCTGCTCGATCAGCCAGGCCAGCGCCTCGGTGCTGAACGAGCTGGTGGTCGGCAAGACCGTCGGCGAGGCGCAGGCCGTCCAGGAGGCCTTCCTGGAGCTGATGCAGAGCAAGGGCCAGGGCGAGGGCGACGAGGAGGTGCTGGAGGACGCGGTCGCGTTCGCCGGCGTCTCCAAGTACCCGGCCCGGGTCAAGTGCGCCCTGCTCAGCTGGATGGCCTGGAAGGACGCCACCGCCCAGGCGCTCGCCAAGCACCCCGCCGTGAACGACTGACCCGCAGAGGAGGACAAGACCATGAGTGACGAAACCCCCTCCACTGCGGAGGAGCAGACCGGCACCGTCATCGTCGGCACCACGGCCGGCACCGTCTCGGTCGAGGACCTGACCGAGGCCCTGATGGACGTCGTCGACCCCGAACTGGGCATCGACGTCGTCAACCTGGGCCTGATCTACGGCATCCACATCGACGAGTCCGATGTGGCCACCATCGACATGACGCTCACCTCGGCGGCCTGCCCGCTGACCGACGTCATCGAGGACCAGGCCAAGACCGCCACCGACGGCCTGGTCCAGGACCTGCGGATCAACTGGGTCTGGATGCCGCCGTGGGGCCCGGACAAGATCACCGACGACGGCCGCGACCAGCTGCGGGCGCTGGGCTTCAACGTCTGACCGACGGGCCATTCGTCAACCTGCTGCCGCGCGAATCCTGTGGGTTCGCGCGGCAGTGGTGTATCCGGGTGGGTGCTTCGCCCGGCGTCGGGTGAAAACCCGCGCGTGATCCGGTGTGTTGGGGAAAGTCCGCCGCCGTTCCCCACCATCCACCCCCCACCCGCCTGCGGCGGGTGCCCGCCCCGGCCCTCGCCGGGTGCCGTCCGGCCCTGGTGGAACACGTCTCAGGCTGCGATCTGCGCAGGCCGACGGCCGGTCATCGCGGAGCGCAGGGCAGTTCGGACTCGGGCGGCACCTGCGGTGGCCACGTCCACGCCCTGGTGGGTCGTGGGGGTTCGGGCGGTGAGCCCGGCGCACGGGCGGCAGATGCCCGGTCGTGGCACGGGGTCGTGGCACTTGGCGCACTCGGCGTAGCGGGTCAGTGGCCGTGCAGCGGGCCGGGCGGGCGGCATCTTGTGCACCAGGCGGTAGCGGAGCACGGCGGCAGGCGAGTGCACCGGGGTGGGCAGGCCCGGCAGCAGGGCGTTCGTGAGGTCGGCGTTGGTCGCGCCGCGCTGCAGCCATTGCGCCACCAAGGGGGCCAGCTCCCGGGCCTCGGCCTCGCCCAGGCGCAGCCGGGGCTCGGGACGGATCACCCGGAACAGCGTGGCCACCGCTTCGCGGATCTCGGGTGGTTCCTCCTCGCCTCTCCGGTCGCTTTCGCCTGCCGGGCTCGGGGGGAGGGAGGGTTCTTGGTGCCGGTCCTTTACAACAGGGCTGCCAGCACGGCCGGTTGCCGTTGCACCGGGCGCCGGACGGGTGGCACCCGGGCGCGCGAGCTGCGGGGTGTCGTAGACGTGGGTCTCGGTGATGATCGTGCCGTCCGGCATGCGGAGCTTCTCGACCCGGTAGTACCCGGCCTCGGTCAGCTCCTTCAACGCCTTTCGGACGGCGCCGCGCCCCTGGGGGCTGCTGTCGGCCATGTGCCGCCCGTCCTCGCGCCAGCCGTCGGGGCGGGAGAGGAGATCCGCGAGCAGGCCGCGGGCGGTGTAGCTCAACCGCCGGTACTGGAGAACGGCGTTGGGTAGCACGGTGAAGTTGCGCACGTGGGCGCTACGATGGATGCGCATCGGGAGGTCTAGCTCCTGTTGCCGGACCCCGGGGTGTTGGTAGCACCGCCGGGGTCGCCTATTTTCGGTTGGATTACGGAACGTACCACAATGCCCAGATGGTCAATCCGCCTCCGCCGAAGCAAATCTGACCTTCGATCAGACATAGTTGCTTTCTGGCGAGGCCGTGGGTAGTTGGTGTCGTGGTTTGCATGTGGATGATCGGGCGGCCGAGTTGCCCTGCGACTTCCACGCCGCACCTTGCGTGGGGAGGTACTCGGCCGAGAGCGGAGCGTGGAGCGCCTGGACAAGGCGCTGGCCGAGCTGGTCTGAGGCTCGAAGGCCCGCGGGCCATGGTGGGCGTGCGGGCCCTGTTCGCTCTATGGACTCTTCCTCCTCCAACTCGACCGTCCCGGAGGGGATCTCCCACATCCCACCCATGTAGTCTTCGGGGTCGCGCCGCACGAGCGCCTCCGACCGCCTAGCGATCCGGCTCGGCGACGTTCCACTCCCGAGGCAGGTCTTCGCCGCAGAAAACGCAGACGAAGTCCTCCTCCCGCACGATGTTCAGTTCCCGGCAGGAGCGGCAGCGGCGGAAGGTCACCTCATGCGTGAAGCCGGACGGGCGCTGGACCCCGATCCGGTCCAGGGCCTCGGCCACGGCCGGCCATGAGATGACGTCCGGGCAGTAGCCGGTCGACTGGTTGCTGACCTCCTCGACCGCCCACCGCCCGGACTCCTCATAGAAGCTCATCTCACCGGCGCTCAGCACCTCTTCGCCGCCGGCACACACCACGTGCTCACTGCGGCGCGGAGCCAGTCGCAACATCCCGCCGACATCGACGACGAACGTGAATGGCTCGGCCAGCTCATCCGGCGTCAGCTCGGAGGCCCACACGCCGAAGTCGACCGCCGAGCGCATGCTCCGGCCCTCGCCACCCGCCCGGACGAGATCCTTCAACTCGGCCGGGCCCACATACCGGTACGTCCGCCCCCGGGTCTCCATGCTCGCCAACCTAGCCCCTCACACAGCGAGGACCTGGGGAATTACCTGACCACAGCCCTTGAGGAATTACGTGACCGTCCACAGTCCGGGCTGCTGGTACAGCGGGAGCTGGTTCATGGGGCAGGTGGAGCCGGGGCGGTCGAACTCGGTGGCGCCCTCGGCGATCAGGGCCTGGTGGAAGCGCTCGATCGGAAGGCCGTCGAGTTCATCCGGTTTGTAGGTGAGCGTCAACCCGTACCAGGACGGGATCACCCCGTCGGGCATCTCGGTGACCTCCAGGCCGGGTATCCGGGCGATCTGGCCGGTTAGGTAGCGGGCGATCTCGGCCCGTCCGGCGAGGTAGCCGTCGAGGCGGGCGAGCTGGTCGTGGGCGATGGCGGCGGCGAGGGGGTGGATGCGGAGCTTGAGGCCGGCCCCGGTGACCGCGTACCGCGCGAGCGGATGGCCTTCCGGGTGCGGGCGCTGGGCTTCAACGTCTGAGGTCTTCGCCGTACCGAACGCCGCTGCCCGGGACTCCGGGCAGCGGCGCTTCTGCGTCTGTGCTTCGCCTGTCGTGGGGTGAACACCCGCGCGTGATCTGGTGGTTGGGGGTAGGTCCACCGCCGTTCCCCACCATCCACCCCCCCACCCGCCTGTCGGCGGGTGCCCGCCCCGGGCCTCGCCGGGCGCCGTCCGGCCGTGAGGGAACACGTCTCAGGCTGCGATCTGTGCAGGCCGACTGCCGGTCATCGCGGAGCGCAGGGCAGTTCGGACTCGGGCGGCACCTGCGGTGGCCACACGGTCGTTTTCTGGCGAGCCCGTGTGTAACTGATGTCGTGGCTTGCGCGCGGATGATCGGGCGGCCGAGTTGCCCTGCCGCTCCCGTGATTACTTGGCCGCGAGGATTTCCCCGCGCTCGATGACCGCGCGTAGGACGGCGGCGAAGTCCCGAGGCAGAAGGTTGACCGCGTCGAGGGCGTCGGTGGTCAGGGGGACTTCTTCGAGGATGTACTCGCCTCGGCCTTCCTGGCTGAACTCGGGCCCGCTGCGGTCCTCGAAACTCCACTTCTCGACGGTGGCGAGGTAGAAGTCCTGGCGCTCGCCGTCGGTCTCGATGGTGTGGAGGAGGCTGACGATCTCGGCTTCGCCTGCGATCTCCTCGCGGACCTCGCGGCGGAGGGCGTCCTCGGGGCTGGCGTCGGTCGGTTCGATCTTGCCGCCGACGATCACCCAGTACGGGTCGATGCCGGGGCGGATGCGCTTGATCAG
The DNA here is from genome assembly GCF_040637885.1 of Kitasatospora sp. NPDC028055. NCBI lineage: Bacteria > Bacillati > Actinomycetota > Actinomycetes > Kitasatosporales > Streptomycetaceae > Kitasatospora > Kitasatospora sp. NPDC028055. Next base: position 72,465 of record NZ_JBEZXE010000019.1, read on the forward strand.
CAGCATGGTGTTGCTCGGGGTGAGGAGGACGGCGCGGACGCGGTGCTGCATGGTGATCTGCCTTTTGTTCGGTGGGATGCCGGTCAGTGGGGAATCCAGCTGCCAAAGATGTGTAACGACTGGCCGATGATGAAGGACGTACTGGGCCCGGCGGGAGGGCGGCCGTGGTTGGTCAGGCGGCATCGTTCTGCTCCATTGCGGCTGCACTCGACTTTTCGAGCCAGACCAGTCGCGTGGCGATCCGCGGTCGCCCGTCGACGTCCGGGAGGCCTTCGCCCCAGACCTGGACGACGGCGAACAGCCGGGGTGCGGTGTCGAGTACGAGCGCGCACAGCGTGAATGGGGCGGACGCGGCGCTGTCGCCATTACGGGCACTGGAACAACCCGTACGGGCCGGTGTCAGATCAGCGAGGCCAGGACGCCGGGTGGCCAGTGGCCGAGCCAGAACGCGGCGGTGGAGGGTTGGGGCTGATCCTCGGTGGAGCCGTCGTGGGGCAGTAGTTCGGTGGGGGCGATGTAGCCCTCGCCGGGGTCGAGGCGCAGCCGGAAGACGCGCAGGGGCAGCCCGAGGGCGGTGTAGGCCCGCAGCTCGTCGGTGTGCGGATAGTGGATCTCGGTGTCGCTGTGGAGACCGCGACAGACAGCGCGGATGTCGAGGTCACCGAGCAGGAGGTAGCGGGTTCCCGGGCCGAGGTTGAAGCACAGGCGTCGGCGACCGGTGTGCTTGGCCTGGCAGCGGAGCCTGTCCCAGTTGTCGATGTGCAGGCCGATCCGGCGGCCGTCCTGGTAATTCGGGGTGGTGGTGAGGGCCCTGGCCGGGCTCGTGGCTTGGCCGAGGTGGACGGCGTCGGGGTCGCCGAGTTGGTCGGCGAGGGTGGCAAGGGTGGCCGGCGGCGGGCCGTCGGGCAGCTTCACCAGTTCCACCAGCGTGCTGTCGCTCTGCTCGGTCGGGCGGAGCTCTGCCGCCAGCTGGACAGTGAGGGGCCGCCAGGGTCCGACCGGGAGGACGGCCCCGTTCTCGTACTCGGGCTCGTCGCGTGCGGTGCGGACGCCGGTGCTGTCACACCTGGCGATGAGGGCCGCGGGATCGGTGTGGGCGATGGCGAGAGTCACGTGGTTCCTTCCAGGTGTGGTTCACCGGTCGTCGAGGGTGTCGGCGAAGGTCACGTCCAGCTCGGCGACCAGGGCTTCGGCGAGTTCGGCCTGCTGGGTGCGGTCGATGAGGACCTTGCCAAGGTTGGCGACGCCTCTCAGCGTGGTCAGGTCGTTGCCCCGCAGGTCAAGGCCCTGGTACTTGCCCCGGCCGAACTCGGTCAGCCGTAGGGTGCAGGTGTGGAGGACCACGCCGCCGAGGTCGCAGCCGGCGAACGACGCCTCGGTGAGCCCGCACTTGGAGAAGACGACCGCGCCCGCAGCGCGGATCTGCTCGAAGGTCGTGTAGTCGAGCTTGCAGTTGTCGAAGAGGACGTTGTCCAGAGTCACGCCGTTGAGCCCGGCGCCCATGATCTTGCAGTTGCGGAAGACGACCCGGGAGAGCTTGCTGTCGGTGATGCGAGTGGCGGCGAGGTCGCAGGTGTCGAATTCGACGGAGTCGAGGCGGACTTGGTCCAGCTGCACGCGGTCGGCCCGCAGGTTGGAGACACGGCCGGTGACGAGGCGGGTCTCGGCGAGGTCCAGGGCCCGCAGGTCGGCGTCGCCGTACTGGAAGTCCTGGACGATGCCCCGGGCGGAGTCCAGGGTGGTGACGTTGGACAGGTAAAGGCCGGGCTCGTTCAGGTGGGGCAGGGTCACGGTGACACGGCCGAAGGTGATGCTGTCCATGAGGGGCTCCGGTCTCTCGAGGGACGGGCCCGCACCGGCTGGTGCGGGCCCGGGTGGGTCCGGGTGGCGTTACTTGCCCTTGTTCTTGTTCGACCAGTTGTCCCAAGTGGGCCGGTTGTCGAACTTCGGCCCGTTGTTGTCCCAGGTGGGTCGATTGTCGAACGGCCCGGCGGTGGGGTCGGTCACGGTGAGGTCGGTGAGGCCCGTGAGGTCGGCGACGACGGCGGTGTTGCTGGCGGCCAGCAGTTCGAGCAGGGTCATGCGACTTTCTCCTCTTGGACGCTGTCGGACAGGGCGGTGACCAGGGCCTGCCGGGACACGCGGCAGTAGTTCGTCTCCGTGGTGTCCAGGCGGCCGTTCTCGAAGTAGCGATTGCCGGCCTGGGCCCCTCGGCAGAAGTCGAAGAGATCGCAGGTGGCTTCGCAGGCGTCCAGCCCGGTCAGGAACTCACGTACGTAGCGCAGGCGGTGAGCCTGGTCCAACATCGAGCCGATGCTCTGCTCCAGGACGTTCCCGGCCCGGAAGTCCCCGTAGGCCGGGTCGGTGATCCCAGCGAGTTCGGGCGAAAGCAGGACGACGTCGCCGTTGGAGGCGATGGTCGGGATCGGGTCGATCAACACGTGGCCCCAGACGGCCTGGTGTCCGGCGCGGACATCCCGCAGGTAGCCGCCGAGCCGGTCGATCTCGCGGATGGTCAGGTCGCGGTTGCGGCGTGACCAGGCGATGGTGCGGCGCCAGAACGCACGGGCCTGCTCGGGGGTGGGAACTGCCCGGTCGGTGTTGACGCCTTCCCTTTCCTCCATGTTCAGACCCACCGTGTGGCAGCCCAGGTCGGCCATGAAGTCGAGCAGGCCCTCGGGATCACCGATGCTCTCCGCACTGACGACCGCGATCGCCGAGAACCGTACGCCGTAGTTGCGCAGGCACTCGACGCCCTTCATGATCCGGTCGAAGGTCGGGCGTCCGGACCAGTCCACGCGCCGCTGGTTGAGGTCGGAAGGGCCGTCGACGCTCACCCCGACGCGGAAGCCGTACGCGGTGAGGAAGTCGCACCAGGCCGGGGTGATCAGTACGGCGTTGGTCTGCATCGAGTGAGTGACCAACCCGGCCTGCCGCAACGGTTCGAATGGGGTCAGCAACTCGGCGAGTCGCGTTCGGCCGACGGCCAGCGGCTCGCCGGCGTGCCAAACCACCTCGACTGGCTCCGGCGATGCGGTGTCGGCGAACTCGGCGACGGAACGGGCCACCGCCTCGGCGACCGCGACCGACATCGGGGCCCGCCGCTTGCGGTGGGGCAGGTAGCAGTAGGTGCAGTCCAGGTTGCAGAAGGAGTCCGTCTGGGCAACGACCGTCTTGGGGCGACGGGCGATGCGGCGCCGATATCGGGCCGGGGAGTGCGTCATGTTGCTCCTCCAAGGGCGGGGACTGGGCCAGCGCGGGGTCGCGCGGCCGACGTCGGTCCGTCCGTCGGTGTGGCTACTGGGATGTGCGGGTGGAGCCTTCGCCGGCATCGGCGCGCGTTGGCGGGGAAACGGCAAGGTCGGCGTGGACGACCTTGCCGTGCGGCCATACGGTCACGCCCCACCGCTGGCGAGTGAGCTGGTCGACCAGGGCGAGCCCTCGACCGGATTCGGCGCGCGGTCCGGCGTCGATCAGCACGGGCAGGGATGCGGAGCCGTCCGAGACGAGCAGTCGTACGGTGCTGCTGGTTGTCCGTCGGACACCGACCATCATGGAGGTCTGGCAGCCGGTCTTCGCCGCGTTGCCCACCAGCTCGGACACGACCAACTCGGCGTCGTCGATCAGGTGGGGCAGGTTCCACTCGGTGAGCTTGGCGCGGACCATGTGGCGGGCGGCGCGGACTGACGCGGGGACGTAAGGCAGCCGGAGGGTGGCCGGGCCCGTCGAGAGACTGGGCAGCGGAAGGGGATGTCCAAGGGCCGTCGTCACCGAAGCCCCCGGGGCTGGCAGGTGACAGGGTCCGTCGCTGAGACGTAGGGGGCGACCGGAACGCGGGTGAGCGTCGGACGCTGATGATGGAGCGTCAGCATGCGCCCAATGTCGCGGAGATATTACCGTCCGTGAACAGATGGGATGTGTCAGTTCCGGAAGTCGTACCGGCGCCGAGTGACATGCCTCGTATCACTCCTCAGGTGATGACCACGGATGTTCCGAGGATGGACGAGAGCTTGCGCAGCTTGGCAGTGGTGGCGCTGCCTGCGCTCGCCTTCTGTGCGATCACCGCGGGCAGTCCCTGATGCCGAGCCCAAGCAGGCGCGGTCGAGCACACCTCGAGCAGGGTGTCCAGGGCGGTGTCGGCCTGCCGGGTCTCGGCTTGGGCGAGCGCCACGTCCAACAGCATCCGGTTGCGCGCGGACGGGGTGAGTGCGCCCGTGTCGCCGATCGACTGGAACAGGTTGAGCGCCTTGCCCGGCCGACCGGTTGAGACGGAGATTCCGATCGCCTGTGCGATGACCGTTGCCGGCCCGAACGCTGTGCCGTTCACCATGACGTCCCTGCCCATCCGGGCTGCTACCGCGAGCCCCTGCGAGAGCAGGTCGTCGGCGCCGTCCGCATCCCCCTGGCGGGCAGCGACGACGGCCGCGAAGGTCACATGCCATCCGTAGGTGGCGAGCATCCCTGGGTCCCGATCCCCGTACCTGGGCTCGATGGACTCGTAGGACATGCGGGCGGTCTCCTCCGCCTGGTCCAGCCGGGCATCCCGTACGTAGATCCACGACCGACCGGATGCGACCATGGCCGAGCGGAGGGTGTCGCCGGCTCGGTCGGCCTGGTGCTGCGCGTGCCCAATTCCGGCGTATGCGAGATCTCGGGCGCCGAACTGGTTGGCCACGTAGGCGGCGAGGCGGTAGGCATCCGCGAGGATGCCCGCCGCCGTACTCCTCCGGTCGATCGGGGCGGCTTCCAACGTGGCCGCGGCTTCGCGCAGCGCTGGGGCGACGCGCACTCCCGCGCCCACGTAGTCGCCGGAGCGGTAGGCCTCCCACGCGGCGGCGAGTCCGGCCGCGAGTTCGGCCGGGGCCGGGGGCTGTACGTCGACGCCGACGCCGGCGGCGGTGTCGTGGACGGTGCGGGAGAGCTCGCGCATCATCGCCCGGTCGGCGCTGTGCATAGCGCGGCGAGGAGCCTGCTGGCCGAGGATCACCGACACGTCGGTGTGCAGAGCGGCCGAGATGCGCAGCAGCGTCTGGAGGCTGCCGCCGAGATTGCGTTCGGCCTTGCGGATCGTTGCCACGGACAGGCCCGAAGCTTCGGCGAGTTGTTCCTGCGTCATGTCCGGTCCGCGTAGGAGCTTGATGCGCTCGCCCGTGGTGTAGTCCGTCCACTGGGTCATGGTGGTTCCCTTCCGGGTGCACGGCCGTACTCGGAAGGTACCCGCTCCCGTGGGCGGGCGGACACGCTTCGGCTCCGCGCTCTGCGCTCGGCCTCAATGGCTGAGGGACGTTGAGCGTCAACCTGCCGGCACGCAGACCTCTCGTTCGGGGGGAAGGAGCCGTGCAGAGATGGCACGTCTGCCGGCGCGTGGCCAGGTTGGGGAGCATGTCGTCTGTCGTTGCGTCTGGGCGGTGGGTCTTGCCTGACAGGTACGTCGCCGTGTGCCGCCCGCCCCGGGCGGCACACGGCGAGGCCCGGGGCGGGCACCCGCCGGGAGGCGGGTGGGGGGTGGATGGTGGGGAACGGTGGGAGACGTGCGCAGCGGAGGGGATGATGCGCGGGTGTTCAGCCGGTGGGGAAAGCGCCGCTGCCCGGGGCTTCCGAAGGGGAAGTCCCGGGCAGCGGCGTTCGTCGTACGGGGTCAGACGGCCTTGGGCCTGCGGGCGACGGCGAGGGCCAGGGCCGCGCAGAGGAGGGCGGCGACGGTGGCGAAGCCGCTGATGGCGGGGAGGAGGCCGTAGCTCTTGACCAGGGCGCCGACGATGACGATGGGGAGGGAGCTGCCGAGGTAGACGATGACCCACAGGGAGCTCATCTCGGAGCCCCGGCGTTCCGGGTTCATCGCGGCGACGGCGGTGGTGAACAGGGAGCGGAAGGCCACGCCCTGGCAGGCGCCGCCGAGGACGCTGCCGATGAACAGCAGCGCGGGGGTGCCGGTGTACCCGGCGGCGACGACCAGGGCGAGGCCGGTGGCCAGGCCGGTCATGCCGAGGGCGACGACCGTGCGGTCGGCGGTGGGCGGGACGATCAGCTGGGCGGCGGCCGAGGAGCCGAGCAGCAGGGCGGCCACGATCGCGCCGGTCAGGTGCGAGTCGGTGTGCAGCAGCTTGGCGGAGAAGGCCGGAGCCAGGCTGAGGTAGACGCCGAAGACCGCGTAGGAGATGAAGCCGGCCGAGGCGGCGAGCAGGAACTCGCGGCGGCCGGTGACCGGCAGTCGCAGGCGCTGCGGCCGCAGGTGGGCCGGGGTGGTGATGCGGGGCGGCGACGCGGGCGGGCGGTTGCGGCCGGGCATCCGGGGGTGGACGACCGCCAGCGGCACGCAGAGCGCGAGCAGGGCGACGGCGTGCAGCAGGAAGGGCGTCAGCAGCGGGTCGGAGCCGTTCGCCAGCAGGGCGCCGACGACCGGGCCGAGTGCGACGCCACCTGCCGAGCAGGCCAGGGTGAGCTTGGCGGCCAGGGTCGGCCGGTCGGGCAGCAGGTCGCCGAGGGCGGCCCCGGCGGCGCCGGTGGACAGGCCGACGGCGATGCCCTGGACGGCCCGGCCGAGGGCGAGCTGCCAGAAGCTGTCGGAGGTGGCGAAGACGAGGTCCCCGGCGGCGGCCAGGACCACGGCGGGCAGGATCAGGGCGCGGCGGCCGAGGTGGTCGGACCAGTGGCCGACCACGGCCAGGACCGGGACCAGCGCGAAGACGTAGATCGTGAAGAGGATCGTGGTGTCGAGCGGGCCGAGGCCGAGGCGCTGCTGGATCATCGGGTAGATCGGCGTCGCCAGGTTGGCACCGATCAGCATGAACAGCAGGGCGGCGGCGACCAGGCCGACGCGTATGCCGCGCAGCGCGTTCCAGCGGCTGATCGCGGCGAGCTGGAGCTGGGCGCGGGGAGCGAGCTCCAGGGGGAGCAGGGCCTCCGACAGTCGGCGTCCGTCGTACTGCGCGGTGCGCAGCGCGGAGCCGGCGGGGGAGAGGTCCGCCATGGCAGGGGTCTCCTGTGGCCGGGCGCCACCGGGGTCGGCTGGGTGTGCCGGCGCGCCCGTCCTGAGGCGCTGTGGTGGTGGCCGCGGTGCGGGGCTCCCTGGTGGAGCGGGTGAGCTGAGAGAAGGGGGCTTCGTTGCCCGGTGGCGCGCGCGGGGTTGTGCGCGGTGCCAATGCGAAGGATAAGGGGTGGGCGCACGGAAGCGGCGCGCGCCCCTTTGCGCGCCCTGTGAGGCCGGGCATCGGGGGTGCCCGGCCTATACGCTGAGGTGGTAGATCGACACGCGGAGCTGTTCGAGCTGACCGCTGGCTGAGGGAGAGCACACGACGATGGCCGGACGACGTCGGAAGAACGCGGGGGCTTCGGCCGGAGAGGGTGCCGCCGAGGCGGTCCTGCCCGCGGACCTGGAGCTCCAGGACCTCTACGGGGCGTTCGCCGCGCACGGTCTGGACGACGAGGACCTGGACGACGCGGCGGTCCTGGTACCGCCGGTGAAGCTGCCCGCGGAGCAGGAGCTGGCCGAGCAGGCGAAGGCCGTGCCGATGTTCGGCTACGCGCTGGCGCTGGCCCGCTGGGCCTCCCCGCACCGGGTGGTGGACGAGTTCGGGGACCTGGTCGAGGAGGACCGGGCGCCGGTCGCCCGGCTGCTCGGGCTGGCCCCGGCCGAGGGCGAGGTGCCGGAGGAGGCCGAGGTCGAGACGCTGCGGGCCTGGTCGCTGGCCTGCGACCTGGACCTGGTGGAGCTGGGCACGACCAAGGAGGGCGAGCACGTCGCCGTCCCGGGCCCGGACCTGGAGCCCGCCGAGCAGGGGGACGCGGAGACCGTCCTGGAGCTGTGGCTGACCGCCGCCGGGATCGTCCGGGAGCTGGCGGTGGAGGCGGACTCGCTGCCGGAGGAGGACGAGGGCGCGGAGCCGGCCGACGCCGCGACCGGGGCTGCCGGGGAGGACGAGGAGGACGAGGACGCCCTGAGCGAGGTCGAGGAGGCCCGGGACGCCGCCGCCGAGCTGCTCGACGAGGCGCTGCAGGTGCTGTACGAGACCACCGCCTTCGCCGAGCCGGGCAACGAGACGGTGCCGCTGGGCGTGCTGGCCGCGCTGCTGGTGGTCCCGGACGGCGAGGAGCCGAGCGAGGAGCTGCTCGGCGACATCACCGATGTGATGGTCGCCCTGGACCCGATGCTGGCCGACCTCGCCGAGCTGGGCCTGCTGGAGTACCGGCCGATCGACCCGGAGCTGTTCGACGAGGAGGAGGGCGAGGAGCCCGCCGTCGTCGGCGAGGCGCCGCTGGACGACGAGGAGTCGGCCCGCTTCGGACTCGTCCGGCTCACCCCGCTCGGCCAGTACGGCATCCGGCAGTGGCTGCTGGAGGACGGCTACGACGCCCCGCTGGTCGGCGAGCTGGCCCAGGGGGACGCCGCCGAACTGCTGCGCGGGGTGTGCGAGGCGGCCAATGTGCTGCCGGAGGAGGAGCTGCGGGTCTGGGTGGCCGGCCGGGAGCCGGAGCCGGCGGCGCGCGAGCTGCTGGCGGCGGCACGCGGCGACGACGCGTACGGTCCGCTGCGCCGGATGCTCTGCGTCTCGGCGCTGAACCTGCTGGGGGCGGGCGCCGAGCCCGCCGTCCGGGAGGTGCTGGACGACCCGGAGCTCGGCGGTGCGGCCCGGGCCTGGCTGTCGGCGCAGGGTGCGACGGACGTGCCGGTGCCGGAGCGGACGATGGCGCTGTGGACGGTGGTCGACACCTTCGCTGCCCAGCTGCTGGACAGCGGCGGCGACGCGGCGCTGCTGCGCGAGCTGATCACCGACCTGCCGGTGAAGGGCGACCCGGCGTCGTGGTTCGGTGAGCTGTGGCGGGTCGACCACCCGTACACGGCGGACGTCCTGGAGGCGATCGGCGAGCTGCACACGGACCGGGCGCTGGCGAAGGAGGCGCGCAAGGCGGCCTTCAAGGCCCGGTCGAAGGGCTGAGGAGGGGCCGGCGAGGGGCCGACGGCGGCTACGGGAGGTCCAGCGAGCCGTCCTCGGTGAAGGGGAAGAACGGGTTGTGGGCCAGCTCCCACAGGTGCCCGTCCGGGTCCTCGAAGTAGCCGGAGTAGCCGCCCCAGCTGGTCGGGACCGGCGGCTTGACCACCACGGCGCCGGCCTCGACGGCGGTGCGCAGCGCGGCGTCCACCAGGGCGGGGGACTCCAGGTTCACCGCCAGGGTGACGCCGCGGAAGGAGGGTTCGCCGGTCGCGGGCACGCCCGCGTCGGCGGCCAGCTCCTCGGTGGGGAAGAGGCCCAGTACCGAGTCGGCGGTGCGGAACCAGACGATCTCCGGACTGGAGGCGGAGGAGCGCCGCCAGCCGAGGTCCTGGTAGAAGCGGGCGCTCCGGTCGAGGTCGGAGACGCCGAGGGTGACGATGCTGATCCGGGCGGGGAAGGCGGGCTGGGCTGCGTCGTTCTGTGCTGTCATGCCGCCAGCGTAGGGAGGGCGGCTGACATCGTGGCCGACGGACACGGCCGCCGCCCCCGTACGGCAGCGGAGCTGATGACCCGGCAGCTCCCGGCACGTAAGGTGGCGTCAGCGGTGCGAGCGCGAGGACTCGGGGGTGCGGCAGAGGATGGTGCGGGAGAGCGGCGGAAGGCCCCAGGAGTGGAACGTCGAGCGGTCGGGGCCGGAGCGGCCGGGCGGGCAGGAGCGTTTCGCCGGCCAGGAGGAGTTCTCCCGCCGGACCCTCGCCGCGGTGGACTTCCCGGTGTACGGCGTGGTCGGGCCGCCCGGCCGGGGCGAGGCGCTCGCGGCCTTCGAGACCTGTGGCGGTGAGCTGCGCTGGGTCGAGGTGCAGTGCGGCGACTGGACCACCGCGGCCGGGCCGTACGTGACCGTGCGGACGTACCGGCCGGGGGCCGACGGCTGTGAGGTGCTGCCCGAGCTGGAGGACGTGGTCGAGGACGAACGGGACCGCGTCTACGAGCAGTTGGGCGTGGACGAGGGCGACGGGCCGGGCCGGGTGCGGACGCTGCGGGAGTGGATCACCGTGGACGGCGAGCCCTACCCGGTGGAGGTGCACGAGGACCTGCCGTTGCCCGGCGCGGTCAGCGCGGTCGGTGCGGTGGGCGGCGCGGCCGTCGGCAGTGCGGCGGCGCTCGGCGGGGCGCCGGCCGGGGCGGCGGCCGGGGCGGCGGCCGGTGGCCCCGAGGCCGCCGGGCCGGTGTGGGCCGGCCGGCTGCGGGTCGACGGGCAGGCCGTCACGGTGTGCGGGCGCGGACTGCCCCCCGGCGGGGTGGAGCTGGCCGGGATCGGGGACTTCGACTGCTACCTGCGCGGGCGCACCGAGCTGCTGCGCGACCTGGCCTCCCGGCGGGCCCGCTACGTGCCGGTCGAGGAGCGTGAACTGCCGCCCACCGCAGGGCTGGAGGCGCACCGGGAGCTGATCGCCCAGAGCATCGCGGAGGCCGCCGCGATCGAGGCGCAGGTGCGGGTCGGGCGGACGCCGCGACTGCCGCGCGGGCTGCGCGGGGACGTCTGCGCGGTGCGCTGGGAGGCGGCGGTGCGCCAGCAGATGCGGCTCGCCACGGAGACCCGGGAGGAGGCCGCGGCGGCGGTGACCTCGATGGTCAACCACCTCAACCGGCTGTCCCAGCAGACGCACTGGCTGATCGGCACCCCGGAGGGGGAGGCGGCGGTCGAGGAGGTGGTGCGGTACACCGTGTTCGCCAGCGAGGTGGCGAGCCTGCCGGCACAGCGGGCCTGGGAGCAGCTGTGGCGGGAGCGCCCGGGGACGGCCGGGTCGGGCACCCCGGAGGAGCACCGGCTGGTGGAGCAGCTGTGGCTGTCGGCCTGGGAGCAGTGGCGGGAGGGGCGGGGCTGACCCGCACTCGGTAAAGCCCGGGTCATGTGTCGGTCATCGGTTGGCAAATGGACGCCTCGTCGTGCGGTGGACGTCATGCCGGGTTCATCCCTGCGGCGGAGTCTGCTGGGCGTCGACGACCTGCCTCGACGCCCGTACACCCCCCAGGAGTTGCTGCCATGTCGCTGTCCCGCCGGGACTTCGTCAACCGTTCCACCCTCGTCGGGGCCGGCGTGCTGATCGCCGGCAGCGCAGAGGCGCTGGCCAGCGCCCCCGGTGCGATCGCCGCGCCGGTCGGCGGCGAGGCCCCGGTCGCCGCCGCGGCTGGTGCCGCCGGGACCAACGCGGCGGGCGGTGCCGCGATCGGCTACGGCCCGCTGGTACCGGACCCGGCCGGGCTGCTCTCGCTGCCCAAGGGCTTCTCGTACAAGGTGCTCAACCGGGCCGGGCAGACCCGGCTGCGCACCGGCGAGTTCACCCCGAGCAACCACGACGGCACGTCCGCCTTCGAGGACGAGCGCGGCGGCAACCTGATGGTGGTCAACCACGAGCTGTCCGGCGCCCGGGCCAACTGGCCGTACCCGGTGCCGCTGACCGAGGGGCACGTCTACGACCCGGGCGCGGCCGGCGGCTGCACCATCGTGCACGCCAGGCGGGACGGCTCGGTCGAGCAGTGGGTCGGCATCGCCGGCACCGCCACCAACTGCGCGGGCGGGGTGACCCCGTGGGGCACCTGGCTGTCCGGCGAGGAGACCGAGGACAGGGCCGGCAAGAACGGCTTCACCAAGGACCACGGCTACGTCTTCGAGGTCGACCCCTTCGACGACGACTACAACCGCGACCCGCAGCCGGTGAAGGCCTTCGGCCGGTACGCCCACGAGGCCGTGGTGGTGGACCCGAAGCGCGGCCACGTCTACCTCACCGAGGACGCCTCCAACCCGAACGGCCTGCTGTTCCGCTGGACCCCGCCGGCCGGCTTCCGGCACGGCCGCCACCAGCTGCGCAGGCTCGCCGCCGACGCCGGCGTGCTGGAGGCCTTCAAGGTCTTCGACGCCCAGGGCCGGTTCGTCGACGACCTCTCCCGGGCCACCAAGGTCGGCACCGTCTACGGCGCCGACTGGGTCAAGGTGCAGGACCGCGACGCCCGGACCGTCTCGGTGCGCAAGCAGTTCAAGGAGGGCGAGGTCACCCGGGCCCGCAAGCTGGAGGGCATGTGGTGGGGGGACGGCGGCTTCTACTTCGTCTCCAGCTACGCCCGTTCGGAGAGCCCGGTGCAGCACGACGGCCAGGTGTGGTTCTACAACCCGGCGCGTCGCACCATCACCCTCAAGGTGCTGCTGGGCGTCAACGACGACGTCCTGGGCGACCACGACAACTACGACGGCCCGGACAACATCACCGTCTCGCCGTACGGCGGCATCGTGATCGCCGAGGACGGCAACGGGATCTCGCACCTGTTCGGCGCCACCGAGGACGGGCTGGTCTACCCGATCGCCCGCAACGAGCTGAACATCGGCAGCGCCGAGAAGCCCGAGTTCAGCGAGTTCACCGGGGTGACCTTCTCGGACGACGGCCGGACCCTGTTCGCCAACATCCAGGAGCCGGGCATCCAGCTGGCGATCAGCGGGCCGTGGCGCCGGCTGAACGAGCACAGGCGCGGCCAGGGGTACGGCGCCTGACCCCTCCCGCCTGACCCCCGGAGCGTGACCCCCGGCGCCCGCCCCTCGGCGTCTGACCCCCGGCGCCCGAGCTCCGGAGCGTGACCGGCTGCCCGCGGACTACTCGTCCGCGGGCAGCCGCAGTTGCAGCATCGCCAGCAGCCGCTGCTGCGGCTGGGCGAGGTCGATGCCGGTCAACTGCTCGGCGCGGCGCACCCGGTAGCGCAGGGTGTTGGGGTGGATGTGCAGGGCGTCGGCGGCGACCCGGACCTCGCCGAGCGCGTCCAGCCAGGCGAGCACCGACTCGGCGAGCCGGGTGTGGTGGCGGCGGTCGTACTCGGCGAGCGCGGTCAGCCGCGGGTCGCGCAGGCCGGTGCGGTCCTGGAGCAGCGCGAGCACCTCGCTGACCAGCACCTCGGCCTGGACGTCGATCAGCGCCGCGACGTCGAGGTCGACTCCGCCGCGGCCCATCGCGTCCAGGATGCGGTCGGCCTGGGCGCGGGAGTCCGGTACCTGGGACAGGCCGTCGACGGTCGAGCCAATCGCGGCGCGCAGCGGGACGCCGAGGTGCTCCCGGGCGGCGGTGACCACCTCGGCCGCCCAGCCGCGCACGGTGGTCATCGGCAGGCCGGGCGGGAGTTCGGGCAGCAGCACGTAGACCCGGGACTCGATCGGGGCGAGCAGCGCGGCGCGGTGCCGGGCGGCGGTGTGCACCGAGATCAGGCCGGTGACGTCGGAGCGGTGCAGCGCCTCGGTGGTGTGGGCGCCGTACGCGAGCACGGTGGCCGGGCGGCGCAGGTCCAGGCCGAGGTGGGTGGCCAGCGACTGGGGGCCGGTGGAGCCTTCCAGTAGTCCGGTCAGCAGGGTCTGGGTGAGCCGGACGTCGGCGGACAACTCGCGTCGGCGGCGCACCAGTTGGGCGGCCGCGACCCGGGCGGCGCCGACCAGGGCCTGCTCGGCGTGGGCGGCCAGCGGCTGGGCGCCCTCCTGGACCCAGATGGTGCCGAGCGGCTGCGCGCCGGCCCGGATGCCGACCGCCAGGCGGCGGCGCAGGCCGAGCTCGGGGTGCGGCTCGACCGCGATCGGGGTGTCCGAGCTGCGCAGGTGCTGGAAGATGCCCCACTCGCGGAGCTTGGAGAGGTACGGCTCCGGGCCTTGCCAGCCCAGGATGGAGAGCCGGCGCAGGTCGTCGACCTCGTCGGAGTCGGAGGAGCGGGAGTAGGCGAGGACCCGGCTGGAGGTGTCCTCGATCGAGACGATGCCGTTGGTGAGCACGGCGACGGTCTGGGCGAGGGAGAAGAGGTCGCCCGCGTTGGGTTCGGGGGGGCCGGGGGAGTCCGGGGCGTCGGGGCCGGCGATGATCGCCCGGGCCAGCGAGTCCAGGTGCTCCCAGCGGGTCTCCCGGCGCACCGACAGCAGGGCGACGCCCGCGTCGGTGGCGGCCTCGCGCAGGGCGTCGGCCTGGCCGGGGGCGTCCAGCTTGACCGCGACGGCGGCGGCGCCGGCCCGGCCGGCCGCGCGCAGGGCGGGGAGGGCGGCGCGGCCGCGGGCACCGATGGCGAGGACGAGTTCGCCGGGGGAGGCGGTGGGAGGGTCCTCCGGGTCGAGGATCGCGACGTCGCGGACGGGGACGTCCAGGCCCTGGGGGGCGGCCTGGAGTTCGACCAGGGGTTCGCCCAGGGACATCAGCAGCTGGCGGAGCGGGAGGCCGGGGGTGGTCACTCCGGACCTCCTTCATCCGCTCGGACAACGGTGTGTGGTTGATTTTAGCCGGGCGGACAGCATCGCGGTTCGTCTCTCGAAAATAGTTGACTCTGATTATTCAGGAGTGGATAGTCAGTGCTGACCAAGAGATGAGGATGTCTCGTGGCGAAGCGACGCAAGGTGTCGAACCCGCTGGCGCTCGCGGTCCTGGCCGAACTCATGGCCGAGCCGATGCACCCGTACGAGATGGGCCGTCGGCTCAAGGAGCACGCCAAGGACCGCAACATCAAGTACAACCGCAGCTCGCTCTACATGGTCGTGGAGCAGCTGCGGAAGGCCGGGTTCGTCGCCGAGCAGGAGACCGTCCGCGACACCCAGCGGCCGGAGCGCACCGTCTACGCCCTCACCGAGGAGGGGCGGGCCGAGCTCTTCGACTGGATGCGCGAACTCGTCGCCGAACCGCGGCACGAGTACCCCGCGTTCGGGGTCTCGCTGTCACTGCTCATGGTGCTCCCGCCGGCCGAGTCGGTGGAGCTCCTGGCGCGGCGGCTGACCGCCCTGACCGCCGAGGCGGCGGGGATCCGGGAGGCCCTGCGCAAGGCCACCGAGGAGGGCGTCGGCTGGCTCTTCCTGATCGAGGAGGAGTACCGGGTCGGCGGCCTGGAGACCGAGATCGCCTTCGTCGAGCGCCTCATCGCCCAGCTCCAGGAGCCGGACTTCGTCCGGACCTGGCAGGAGTACTTCGGGAGTCTGCAATGAGTGCACCGCGAACCGTCCGCACCGCGAAGAAGGCCCTGGTCATCGGCGGCGGCATCGCCGGCCCGGTGACGGCACTGGCGCTGCGCAGGGCCGGCCTCGAGGCCGAGGTCTTCGAGGCCTACGAGGCCTCCGCCGAGGGCATCGGCGGCACGTTCATGATCGCCCCCAACGGCCTCGGCGCCCTCGCCGTGGTCGGGCTGGAGGAGGAGGTCGGGCAGGTCGGCCAGCCGATCGGGCCGATGCTGATCGAGGACGGCAGGGGCGGCGTGCTGGCCGAGTTCGCCGGCCTCACCGACCTGCCGCGCGGGCGGGTGATGCGCCGCGCCGAGCTGTACCGGGTGCTGCAGCGGCGGCTGGCCGGGGCCGGGATCCAAGTCCGGTACGGCAAAAGGCTGGTGGGCGCCGAGGAGGGCGCCGACGGGATCACCGCACGGTTCGCCGACGGCACCAGCGCCACCGGCGACCTGCTGATCGGCGCCGACGGCACCGGCTCCACCGTTCGCACCCTGATCGACCCGGACGCGCCCGCCGCCAGGTACACCGGCCTGCTCGGCGTCGGCGGCTACAGCCCGTACCGGTTGCCCGGCCGGGCCGGACGCGGCGAGACCATGCACTTCGCCAACGGCGCCCGGGCCTTCTTCGGCTACTGGGGCCTGCCCGAGGGCCGCGGCACCGCCT
This sequence comes from Kitasatospora sp. NPDC028055, assembly GCF_040637885.1. Classification (NCBI taxonomy): domain Bacteria; kingdom Bacillati; phylum Actinomycetota; class Actinomycetes; order Kitasatosporales; family Streptomycetaceae; genus Kitasatospora; species Kitasatospora sp. NPDC028055. Next base: position 88,065 of record NZ_JBEZXE010000019.1, read on the forward strand.
GGTTCAGCAACATCCCGCAGCCCGAGCAGCTGACCACCGAGCAGGTCCGCGCGGTCAGCGGGGAGGAGTGGCTGCGCCGCTGCCGCGAGCTGCACGCCGACGACCGCCCCGCCCGCGAGGTGCTGGCGGTCGCCGACGCCGGGACGGTCGAGACCTTCCCCCGGCTGGAGATCATGCCGTCCGTCCCGCACTGGTACCGCGGCCGGATGGTGCTGGTCGGCGACTCGGTGCACGCGCCGTCCAACAGCTCCGGCCAGGGCGTCTCGCTCGCCGTCGAGAGCGCCGTCGAACTCGCCCGCTGCCTGCGCGACCTGCCCGACCACACCGAGGCCTTCGCCGCGTACGAGGCGCTGCGCCGGCCCCGGGTGGAGCGGATCGCCGCCGCGGCCGAGCGCACCAACAACCAGAAGGCCTCCGGGGCGGTCGGGCGGCTGGTGTTCCGGCTGGTCGCGCCGATCATGGCGCGGACCGTGATGAGCCCCGAGAAGCTGCTCCGGCCGGTGCACGGGTACCGGATCGACTGGGAGCGGCGGGTGGTGCCTGCGGGACAGCAGGGGCGGGAGGGGCGTTCGGACCGGGCCGCCTGACGGGCGGTCGTGACCGCGGCGTGACCGCCTTCGTCGGGCCGGACAACGCCGTACGGGGGAATTTAGCCGCCCGGCCAATCAAGTGGCCCGGCGGGCAGGAATAGCGTTCGTGCTGTGGCCTGCGCGTGACCCGTGCAGGCCTTCCCCCGCATTGAACGAAGGAGAGCGTGCGCCTCATGGACGCTGTGACCCAGGTCCCCGCGCCGGTGAACGAGCCGGTCCACAGCTACGCCCCCGGCAGCCCCGAACGGGCTCGCCTGGAGGCCAAGCTGAAGGAGCTGGGCGGCCAGGAGCCGGTCCAGCTGACCATGACGATCAACGGTGAGCGCCGGATGGGCGGCGGCACCGAGATCCACGTCGTCCAGCCGCACAACCACGCGGCTCGGCTCGGCACCCTGCGCAACGCCACCCAGGCGGACGCGCAGGAAGCCATCGACACTGCCCTGGCCGCTGCCCCGGCCTGGCAGGCGCTCTCCTTCGACTCGCGCGCCGCGATCTTCCTCAAGGCCGCCGACCTGCTGGCCGGCCCCTGGCGCGAGACCCTGGCCGCCGCCACCATGCTCGGCCAGTCCAAGACCGCCCAGCAGGCCGAGATCGACACCCCCTGCGAGCTGGTCGACTTCCTGCGCTTCAACGTGCACTTCGCCCGCCAGATCATGGCCGAGCAACCGATCTCCTCGGACGGCGTGTGGAACCGCAGCGACCACCGCCCGCTGGAGGGCTTCGTCTACGCGATCACCCCGTTCAACTTCACCGCGATCGCCGGCAACCTGCCGACCGCGCCCGCGCTGATGGGCAACGTGGTGCTGTGGAAGCCGTCCCCCACCCAGCAGTACTCCGCGCACCTGCTGATGCAGCTGCTGGAGGAGGCCGGCCTGCCCAAGGGCGTCATCAACATGGTGACCGGCGACGGCCTGGACGTCTCCGCCGTCGCGCTCAAGCACCCCGCGCTGGCCGGCATCCACTTCACCGGCTCCACCGCCACCTTCCAGCACCTGTGGCGCGAGGTCGGCAACAACATCGCCGGCTACCGCACCTACCCGCGGATCGTCGGCGAGACCGGCGGCAAGGACTTCCTGGTCGCCCACCCGTCCGCCGACCCGGCCGTGCTGAAGACCGCGATGACCCGCGGCGCCTTCGAGTTCCAGGGCCAGAAGTGCTCGGCGCTCTCCCGCGCCTACGTCCCCGCCTCGATCTGGGCCGGCCTCAAGGACGAGTTCGCCGCCGAGGTCGACGGCCTCACCATGGGCGACGTCAGCGACCTGTCCAACTTCATGTCGGCCGTCATCGACGAGCGCGCCTTCGCCAAGAACAAGGCCGCCATCGACCGCGCCCACGCCGACGCCTCCGTCGAGGTCATCGCGGGCGGCACCTACGACGACTCGGTCGGCTACTTCGTCCGCCCGACCGTCCTGGTCTGCCAGGACCCGGCCTCGGAGTACTTCCGCGACGAGTACTTCGGCCCGATCCTCGCCGTGTACGTCTACGAGGACGAGAAGTACGAGGAGATGCTGGCCCAGATGGAGTCCGTGTCGCCCTACGGCCTGACCGGCTCGATCATCTCCCAGGACCGCGCCGCGGCCCAGGACGCGATGCACAAGCTGCGCTTCGCCGCCGGCAACTTCTACATCAACGACAAGCCCACCGGCGCCGTCGTCGGCCAGCAGCCCTTCGGCGGCGGCCGCGCCTCCGGCACCAACGACAAGGCCGGCGCCAAGCAGAACCTGGCCCGCTGGACGTCGACCCGCTCGGTCAAGGAGACCTTCGTCCCGCCGACCGACTACCGCTACCCGCACATGGGCTGACCAGCCCTGTCGCCGATCGATCCGCTGTAGAGGCCATCGGTCACCCGCGACGCCCGGCCCCGCAGCCGGGTGTCGCCCCGCCGGGGCGGCGGCCCACCCCCGTACCGCCGCCCCGGCCCTTTTCTGCCACCCTTGGAAACACCAGCTCCAGGAGTCCCGATGCTCCGTTCCGCCCTTCTCGCGGCCTCACGGTCCCCCCAGGTCCGCACCGTGGTCGAGAAGTTCCCCCCGACCCACGCGATAGTCGAGCGCTTCGTCGCCGGTGACGTCCTCGACGACGCCGTCACCGCGACCGACGACCTGGTCGCCACCGGCCGCAAGGTCACCCTCGACCACCTGGGCGAGGACACCAAGGACGCCGCCCAGGCCGCCGGCACCGCCGAGGCCTACGAGCACCTGCTCAAGGCCCTCAAGGAGACCGGCCTCGCCGCCGCCGCCGAGGTGTCCGTCAAGCTGTCGGCCGTCGGCCAGTTCCTGCCGGTGGACGGCGAGAAGATCGCGCTGGAGAACGCCCGCCGCATCTGCGAGGCCGCCGCCGACGCGGGCACCACGGTGACCCTCGACATGGAGGACCACACCACCACCGACTCCACCCTCGCCATCGCGCGCGAGCTGCGGGCGGACTTCCCCTGGCTGGGCGTCGTCCTCCAGGCCTACCTGCGCCGCACCGAGGCCGACTGCCGTGAGTTCTCCGGCCCCGGCTCCCGGGTGCGCCTGTGCAAGGGCGCCTACAAGGAGCCCGAGTCGGTCGCCTTCCAGGGCAAGCACGAGGTCGACCTCGCGTACGTCCGCGCGCTCAAGATCCTGATGGCCGGCGAGGGCTACCCGATGATCGCCTCGCACGACCCCAACATGATCAAGATCGCCGGCCAGCTGGCCCAGTGGAACAACCGCACCCGGGACTCCTTCGAGTACCAGATGCTGTTCGGCATCCGCCCCGAGGAGCAGCTGCGCCTCGCGGAGGAGGGCAACACCATGCGGGTCTACCTCCCGTACGGCCAGGAATGGTACGGCTACTTCATGCGCCGCCTCGCCGAGCGCCCGGCCAACCTCACCTTCTTCCTGCGCGCCATGGCCACCCGTAGCTGACCCTGGCGGCAGGATGAACGGCCCGCACCCCTGACGGGGGGTGCGGGCCGTTCCGTTGTTCCGGCGGCCGGGTTTAGGATCTTCGCTGCTGTGAACTGGGGTGTTGGTGGGAGGAGTTGGGGATGATGAAGCAGTTCGAGGGGCTGTCGACGCCGTTGGTGGCGGATGCGTGTGTGCGGCTCGGGGTGGGGGTGCGGGCGGCGCCGGTGGGGGTGGGGGCGGTGGTGGCCGGGGCCCGGGTGGCGGGGCGGGTGCTGCCGGTGCGGCACTACGGGAGCGTGGACGTGTTCCTGGAGGCGTACGGGGGCGCGCTGGACGGGGACGTGCTGGTGATCGACAACGGCGGGCGGACCGACGAGGCCTGCATCGGGGACCTCGCGGTGCTGGAGGCGCGGGCCGCCGGGGTGGCCGGGATCGTGGTGTGGGGGCTGCACCGGGACACCCCCGAGCTGGTGGAGATCGGGCTGCCGGTGTTCAGCTACGGCGCGCTGCCGGTGGGGCCGCTGCGGCTGGACGGGCGGGAGCCGGAGGCGCTGGAGTCGGCGCGGTTCGGGCCGCACCTGGTGACCACCGGGGACACGGTGTTCGCGGACGCCGACGGTGTGCTGTTCGTGCCGGCCGACCGGGCCGGGGAGGTGCTGGAGACGGCCGCCGGGATCGCCGCCACCGAACGGGCGCAGGCCGGGCGGATCACGGCCGGGGACACCCTGCGGAGGCAGACCCGCTTCGAGGAGTTCCTGGAGCGGCGCGCCGCCGACCCGTCGTACAGCTTCCGGCAGCACCTGCGGCGGGTCGGCGGGGCGATCGAGGAGTAGGGCCCCGTGGTTACAGCGGGCGGTACATGACGTGCAGGCCGACGTAGCCGTCGACCGGGTGGTGGAAGGCCTCGGGGACGGTGCCGACCACCTCGAAGCCCAGCGAGCGGTAGAGCTTGACGGCGTGGTCGTTGTTGGCGACCACCGCGTTGAACTGCATGGCGCGGAAGCCCGCCCCGCGGGCCCAGTCGAGGGTGTACTCGACCAGGGCCCGCCCGATGCCCTTGCCGTGGTGGGCCGGGTCGACCATGTAGCTGGCGCTGGCCACGTGCCCGCCGTTGCCGGGGCGGTTGCGGTTCATGTTGGCGGTGCCGAGGACCGTGCCGTCCTCGTCGACGGCGACCACGGTGCGGTCGGGGGCGGTCTTCATCCACCACTCCCGGCCCAGCTCGGAGGGCATGTCCAGGGGGTAGGGGAAGGTCTCGCCGGCGGCGACGATGTCGTGGAAGAACGGCCAGATGGCCGACCAGTCCTCGGGGGTGGCTTCGCGGATGATCATCGGATCAGGATGATCCCCGACGGCGGGCCGCGCCACCGGATTTCCCTCAGTCGCCGAGGACGACTGTCTCGACCCGGGCGGCGGCGAAGGCCTGGCCCTTGGCGTTGGGGTGCACCAGGGCGTACTCGAGAGGCAGGATGCTGGTCAGCAGGCCGTCCAGCCAGCGGTCGTCGTCGCAGACGCTGTGTCCGGCGGAGCCCGGATAGAGGTCGACGAAGGAGTCGCGGTGGGCAGCGGTCTCCTGCTGGATGACCGCGTTGAGCGGCTCCAGGATGGCGGCCCGCGCCCAGGCGAGGTCTCCGGTGGTGAAGGTGGCGAACTGCAGCGGGTCGCCGTACCGGCAGCGGTTGGCGTCCTCGGGGACGAGGTGCGGGTAGCCGACGGTGACGACCTTGGCGGACGGGGCCTTGGCGTGCAGTGCGGTGAGCATCTGGTCGTAGCCGGAACGGAGTTGGTTGAGGCGGCCGGGCAGCTGGGTGTCGTACTTGTCCTTGCAGGGCGTACCGGTGTTTCCGGTCCCGGCGCCGAGTGTGACGCAGTCCTCGAGGATCTGGGCGAAGCCGAGGTCGTTGCCGCCGACCCCGACGGTGATCAGGCCGGTGCTCTGGCTGACGGCGTCGATCTGCGGCGGGACCGGCGGGAACGGCGCGTCCGGGTCGGTGCCGTACGGCGGGAGCGGGCGGCCGAGCGGGGACAGCTCGGTCGCGTAGACGCTCCCGGTGGTGGCGCCGCTGCAACTGACGTTGCGCAGGTCGACCAGCGGGCCGAGGTCGCGGCGGATGACCTCCGGGTAGGAGCCGGTGGTGCGGGCACAGCCGTCGCGCGGGGTCTCGAACTCGTCGCCGGTGGCCTGGATCACCCCGGCGGTGTACGAGTCGCCGAGGGCCACCCACTCCAGCCCGGCGGCGCGGGTGGCGGGCTTGGCGGCGGCCTCGGCGGTGGTGGGGGTGATCAGGCCGACGGCCAGGGCGACGGCGGTGCCGGCGACGACGAGGCGGGACGGGATGTGCGGCACGGTCTCTCCTCCTTGGATGCAGGGGAGAGCGCGAATCACCCCCCGGAGAGTCAATCGAGTCGACCCGTGGACGACTTGATGCCCCTGGGGGGTGAAATCGGTGGCGTGGCTTTGACGTTGAGTGGATGCGGTCGGGATCGGGATCAGAGGAGGGCGGCGGAGGGTTCGATCATCGCCCGGGCGGTCTTGCCGTCGACGAACTCGCCGAGCGCCGTCATCTCCCACTCACCGGTCGGGCGGCGGACCAGCTTGCACATCACCACGCCGGTGCGCGGCTCGGAGTGGGTCAGGTCGAAGCGGACCAGCTCCTCCTCGGTGCGGACGTCCACCAGACGGCAGTAGGCGTTCCGCAGCTCGGTGAACTTCTGGCCGGAGAAGGAGTTGACCACGAACACCAGGGCGTGGACCTCGGCCGGCAGGCCCTCCAGGTGGACGGTGATCGCCTCGTCGTCGCTGCCGTCACCGCCGACCAGGTTGTCGCCGGAGTGGGCGATCGCGCCGTTGAAGATGCTCAGCTTCATGAACCAGGCCGTCTCCAGGCGCTTGTGCCCGGCGTCGAAGGCGAGGCAGGAGGCGTCCAGGTCGATGTCGCGGCCGCGGGCGGCGGACTCCCAGCCGAGGGCCATCCGGACCGAGGAGAGGAAGGGGCGGCCGTTCTTCACCAGGGAGACGGAGCTGCCCTTGACCAGGCTGACCCGGCCCTTGTCCAGGGTGACCTTGGGGCGCTCGGCGGGTGTGGGGGCGGGGGCGGCTGCGGGGGCCGGGGGCTCCGGGGGCGCGGCGGGCATGGCCGGGACGGTGGCCAGGGCGATCCGGGGGTCGACCGCGGGAGCCGGCGGCGCCGGGGGGACGGGCGGGGCCGGGGGCACCGGCGGGACGGGCGGCAGCGGGAGGTCGGCCGGGGAGTGCAGCTGGACGGTCGGCTGCGGGGTCGGAGCCGGGGGCGGGGTGGGTGCGCTCGGTGCGCTCGACGGGGTCGGGGCGTCGTCGACGGTGACGCCGAAGTCGGTGGCGATGCCCGCCAGGCCGTCCGCGTACCCCTGGCCGACCGCGCGCACCTTCCAGACCCCGTTGCGCCGGTAGATCTCGACCACGATGAGCGCGGTCTCCAGGCCCAGCCGGGGCGGGGTGAAGGTGACCAGGACGGCGCCGGTGTCGGCGTCCCGGACGGTGGCGGTGGGCTCGATCCCGGCGAAGGTGGCGGACTGGTCGGCCGGGCTGGCGGTGACCACGACCTTGCTGATGTCGGCCGGGACGGCCGGGGTGTCGACGGTGATCGCGTCAGGTGCTCCGGCGGCGGCCGGGCGCAGGCTCACGCCCGGGCCGTGCGGGGCGTTGAAGAAGACGAAGTCGGCGTCCGAGCGGACCTTGCCGGCGTCGGTCAGCAGCAGGCCGGAGACGTCCAGCGCCTTGGGCGCGGTGACCTCGACGGTCACCCGCGCGGCGGTCAGCGGTGCGTTGCCGCCTTGGGTCAGGACGGTGGACAAGGACTCCTCCTCGGGTGCGGAACGACGGCCCGGGCCGGGGCCGCTGGGGGCGTCGGGCCGGGTGCTGCACACAGTAACGAACGGGGGTGCGGGGATGAGCCCGGTGAGCTGGCCGATCGTCGGACGATCGGATCGGCCGAGGGGAGGTCAGCGGACCTGGCCCGCCGGCTGCCGGGCGGCCTGCGGCGCGGGCCGGGGTACGGGCTGCTGGGGCGCCCGCTGCGGCGCGGTCTGCCGGGTGGGTTGCTGGGTGGGCTGTTGGGTGGGCTGCGGCGCCGTCGGGCCGAAGCCGCCGAGCGCGGCGACCGCCCGGGGGTGGTCGATGCCGAAGGCCGCGGCGTTCCAGCTCTCCTGCGCGCCCGGCCTGCGCACCGGGCCGCCCTGCTCGGCCGGGCGGCTGCCGCGCACGACGAAGCCGTAGCGGCCGGGCTCGACGTCGGTGCCGGGCGGGGTGGTGAAGCGGTAGACCAGGCTGCCGCGCTCCTGCTGGGTGGTCACCACGGCGCCCGGCAGGTCGGTCCAGACGGTGCCGGTGCCGGGGGCCAACTCGCCTGCGGTGAGCCGGAATTCGGCCTGGAGGGCGGTGACCGGTTCGGTCACGGTGAGGTCCAGCGCGTGCCGGAGGCCGTCGCGGCCGAGGGCGGTGGTCAGTCCGGCGCCGGTCAGGGCCTGGTCGGCGTCCGGGGTGGTGTCGTCGGCGGCGCCGTCGGCGGTCCCGGTGTCCTCGGTGCTGGCGGTGCTGTCGGTGCCGTTGGTGGCGCCGGTGCCCTCGGTGCCGGCGGTGTTTCCGGGGGCGGCGCCGGCCGGTGGCGGCGGGAGCGGGCGGCCCGGGCCGGGGAGGGCGGCGCCCGGGCGGCCGGGCTTGGCCGGCTGGAGCGCGGGCGGGCGCGGGGATTCGCCCGTGCCGGCTGCTCCGACGTCGGGTCGTCCGGTACCCGCCTGCCCGGGCGCCGGGGTGGACGGGTCGGCGGCCGTGGGCGGCTGGGCGGAGGGGGAGGCGCCGTCGGCCGGGGTGTCAGCCGAGGGGCGCGGGTCGTGCCCGGCGGAGGCCTGTCCGCCGGTCGACGGCGTGACCGGGACGGCCGTTCCGGCCCGCAGCCCCGACGGCGGCGTGGCGGCGGCGTTGGCCGGGCCGGACGGGTGCGTGGAGGGACGGCCGGAGGGCTTCGGGGCGTGCGGGCGGCCGGAGGGCGGGGGAGGGGTGTCCGTGGTCCGCTCGGAGGCGGCCTCGGCCTGGTCCGTACCGCTCGGGCTGGGCGGCGGAGTGGTGCCGACCCGGGCGACGCCGGCCCGACGGCCGATGCCCTGCTGCTCGTTCAGCAGGAGGGTGGTGGCGATGCTGATGCCCACCACGGTGGACATCGCCATCGCGGCACCGGAGAAGCGCAGGGTGGGCAGCCGGAAGCGGCCGCCGAACGGGCGGGGCCGACCGTGCCGGCCCTGTCGTGCGGGTTCGTGCTGCACGTCCCGCGTGGTCTCCCCACGCACAGCCACCGGACCCCTCCCTCCCCGAAGCCGCCGTCGCGTCGCCGTATTCTCCCACGCACCACCGCCGGGCAGCGGTCCGGCCGTTCCGGGCCGGCCTCGCGGGCGGGCCCGCGCCGGGAGGGGGAGAGCGTACCAGCGGGTGGCCGGACGACGGACAGTATCCCTCCATTTTCCGGACATCCGTTCGATGAGCGGAAGTTGACGGTCCGTCTGGTATTCCTGGTAGGGATCGGCGGGCCCGGGCGGGGGTTGTTGCAACCCCCTTGCAACCCTTGCCCGCCCGGTCGCCGGTGGCGCAGGCTGATGGCATCCCGCGCCGTTCCCGGAGAGACCGTCATGCCGCCCGACCCGCTGTCCGCAGCCTCCAGTGCCCCCCTCGCCGCCACCCCCACGGGCGGCGATGGGGGTGGCTCCGCCGCCGCTCCGGCGTCGGTGGAGGAGGTGCTGACGCTGCGGATCTCACTGGGCGACGAAGTGGTCGGCGAGGTGTGCACCCGGTTCCGCTTCGACACCGCACGGCCCTACGAGGTGCTGCTGACCTTCCACCTGGGGCGTCCGGACGAGGCGGACTGGGTGTTCTCCCGCGACCTGCTGCGCGACGGACTGCAGGGGATCAGCGGCCAGGGCGACGTCAAGCTGTGGCCGGCGTACTGCCCCTGCCACGGCTCGACGCTGCACCTGGCGCTCGAATCCCCGCACGGCAGCGCCCTGCTGGAGGCCTCCAGGCCCCGGGTGCAGGCCTGGCTGGACCGCACCTACGCGCTGGTCTCGGCCGAGGCCGAGCGCGACTACGGGCCCACCGACGCCCAGCTGGCCGCGCTGCTCGCAGGCGGCTGAGGAGCGCAACCTCCCCTCGCGGGTGGGGAGTTGGTGGCAGTGCTGTCGGTGACAGCGCTGTGGGTGGACGCGCCGTTCGTGGGGGTGCCGTTCGCCGGTGCGCACTGCGCGGCCGGGTCGTCGTCCGGGACCGGCGGGCCCCCGCCGTGGCGCGGGGGCGGCACGGGTACCGCGGCCCCGGGCAGCCGGACCAGGCCCGCCACCAGCTCCGCCCGCAGCCGCCGTACCGCGGGGGCGGTGGAGGAGGGCAGCAGGTCGAGCGGATCGGCCGGCCCCTCCACCGTGACCAGCACCGAGTCGGCGAAGCGGTACGGCCGGTGGGCCAGCAGGCCGCCCAGGTAGCGGCGGAGTCGGGACAGTTCGGCGCGCACCGTGACCGTCCGCCCCGCGTCGCCGAACAGCGCCTCGGCCAGCTGGGCCGCGGTGCTGCCCTCGCGGGCGGTGGCGAGCAGCAGCAGGAGCTCGGCGTGGCGCGGGCTGACCGGGTGCGACCAGCTGTCGGCCGCGCTCCGGACGGACAGCTCGGGGCGGTCCGGTCGGCGCAGGTCGAGCCGGAGCCGGGCGCCCTCGGCGCGTTCGGCGGTCACCGTGCCGGAGCCGTCCGCCCCGGTCGGCCGGACGGGCCGCACCAGCCAGCCGTCCGCGAGCGGCTCCAGCACGCACTCGCCCAGCCCCGGCACCCAGTGCACGGCGGCCGGGTCCCAGCCCTCGCTGGGGACGCGCAGCCGGCTCTGCGGCGGCAGCCCGGCCGAGGCGGCGGTCCAGCCGGCCGCGTCCACCACCAGGGCCGGTCCGCCGACCCGGGCGAGCAGCGGGGCGGCCAGGGTGCGCAGTTGGTTCAGCGCCTCCAGGCGGCGGGCGCGCAGTTCGGTCTCGGCGAGCCGGGCGGCGGTGGCGGTGAGCTGGAGCAGGTACGGGCGGACGTTGTGGGCCGGGCCGCTGAGGTTGATGGCGCCGACCAGCCGCCCGGTGGCCGGGTCGTGCACGGGGGCGGCCACGCAGGTCCAGGTGTGGTGGCTGCGCAGGTAGTGCTCCGCGGAGTGGACGTGCATCGGGCGCTGGGCGCGCAGCGCGACGCCGATGCCGTTGGTGCCGACGGTCTCCTCGGTCCAGCGGGCGCCGGTGACGAAGCCGATCCGGTCGGCGCTGCGGCGCAGGCCGCGTTCGCCCTCCTGCCAGAGCACGTGGCCCTCGGCGTCGGCGATGGCGAGGATCAGCGGGGCCTGGCTCACCGGCTCCAGCAGGGTCTCGCGCAGCACCGGCATGACGTTGTCGAGGCCGCTGGCCCGGCGGCGCTGCTCCAGCTCGGCGGGGCCGAGCAGGACGGTGGAGGCGCCGGTGTCGGGGTCGAGGCCGAGGCGGCGCAGCCGGGCCCAGGAGTCGCCGATCTCGGGGCGGGGTTCGAGCCGGCCGGGCGTACCGGGCCCGGTGCTCTCGGGGAGGACGAGTTCGCGGGCGGCGGCGTCGGCGAGGGTGCGTTCGTGGACCCTGGCCAGCTCCGCCGCGGTCGGCGGGGTGCGGCGCTCTGGTCGTCGGGACTGCCGTCCGGTCTGCCGCACTCGGGTTGCTCCTCGCCGCCGTTCGAGGACGCGCCGGGGTCGACGCGCTGACGAAAGCGTACGGGTGCGATGGGCGCGTGGGGACGGGGTCTGCCAAGTCCGCATACCGGTCGGTACGGAAACGGCGCGGGGCGCCCGGCCGGGGTTCGTTCGGGGTTCGTTCGGCGCCCGGCCGGGGTCGGCTAACGCTCCGTACCGGGTTCGTGCTGGGCGGTCTCGACGGTGTGGTGGAGGTCGGCGGTGGCCTCCAGGGCGGCGCCGGTGGTCAGGGCCAGGCAGGCGGCCAGGGCCAGTGCGACGGCCCGCAGCCGGGTGGCCGGGGCGGTGGAGGGGCGGGGCTGGAGGAGGGCCGCGACCCGGCGCGGGACCGGGCCGGAGTGGGCGGCGGCGACCAGCCGGGGCCGGGCCGGCCAGGGCGAGCGGCTCGCGGCGAGGGCGGCCCGGCCGACCGCGCGGGCCGTCACGGCGCGGTCGCCGATCCGGGCGGCGGCCACCTCGTCGGCCCAGCGCTCCAGGTGGTACCCGAGGGGCGCGCGCAGCGGGCGGAGCGCCGGGTGGATGTCGGCGGCGTGCTCGGCGAGGGCGAGGAAGACGTGGTGCCGGCCGGTCAGGTGGGCGCGCTCGTGGGCGAGCAGGGCGGAGCGCTCGGGCCCGCTGAGGGCGCGCAGCATCCCGGAGGTGACCACGATCCGGCCGGGCTCGCCGGGCCGGCCGGGGCGGCGCAGGCGGCCGGGGAGGGCGAAGGCGTCGGCGCGCTCGTCGTCCAGCACGGTGAGCGGGTGGTCGGCGGGGTGCCGGAGCCGGGCCAGGGCCTGCCGCCAGGCCGCCCGGGTGGGGCGGGGGGTGGGGCGCAGGGTGGGGCGCCCGGCGGGGTGCCGGGCGGGGTCCTGCGGCCCGCGCTCGGCGCGCGCCCGGCGCACCGGGGCGTGGCGGGGGCGCGTGTCCGGATGCTGGTCGGCGTCGGTCTCGGCGCGCGGTGCGGCGCTTGCTGCGGTGCCCGTTGCGGCGCCCGATGCGGCCTCCGTCTGGGCGCCCGGCTCGGCTCCCGCCTCGGCGCCGCAGGAGGCGCGCGGGGCGGGCAGCGCGGCCCGGGCGGTGCGCAGCTCCAGGCACCGGCGGCGGGTGGTCCGTACGGCCAGTGCGGCGAGCGCGGCCAGGGCGAGGCCGGCCAGGGCGGCGGCGAGCGGGGCGCTGGGCGCGGCGGCGGTGAGCCAGGGCAGCGAGAGGTGGCCGAGGGCGGCGACCGGGGGCAGCTGGAGCAGTCCGGCGGCGGCGAGCAGTCCGAGCGAGCAGAGCGTGCCGCCGGCCAGCACGGTGGCGGTGCCGGCCAGCAGCCAGGCGGCGGCCCGGGGCGGCAGCGCCTCGGCGAGCCGGCGGGCCAGCGGGGCGGTCAGGAAGGGCAGCAGCAGCGGCGCCCAGACGGCGATCATCACGGGGCGCCCGCCGATCCGGGGCCGCCCGTCGCTCGGGGGCCGCCGACGCGGTTGGTGCCGTCGACGGCGCCGTCGCCGTCGCCGCCGAGCAGGGCGCGCAGCAGCTGCTCGTCCTCGGCGGAGAGGTCGGAGACGAAGCGGGCTAGCACGGTGGAGCGGTCGGCCTCGCGGCCGAGTTCGGTGTGCATCCGGCGGGCGGCGAGGCCCGCCGTGTCCTGGACGGTCGGGGTGTAGGCGTAGGCGCGGCCGGTCCGGGTGCGTTCGACCGTCCCCTTGTCGTGCAGCCGGGCCAGGATCGTCGCGATGGTGGTGCGGGCGAGGTCGCCGCCGAGCGCCGTCTGGACGTCCTGCGGCGTCATCGGCTGCCGGGCCGACCACAGGGTGGCCAGCACCTCGGACTCCAGCTCCCCGGCAGGCCGGCGGGCGGACGGTACGTCGGACATGGCGGCGCTTCCTCCAGCTTTCGTCTACAGTCATGTAGACCGTCTACGTCACTGTAGACGGTCCCGGGCGGGTCCGCCGCGCGTCGCGGCGACCGCCCCCCAACGTACGGGAGGTCCGCCAGCCTTGCTCCAGTTCCCCGCCGATCCGGCCGTTCACCTCGCGGTGGGCACCCACCTCGCGATGGGCACCCACCTCGCCGTGAACCCGCTGGACGCCTCCTCGCTGCTCGCCGCCTTCGGGGCGTTCGGCATCGCCGTGGTGCTGTTCGCCGAGACCGGCCTGCTGGTGGGCTTCTTCCTGCCCGGCGACTCGCTGCTGTTCACCGCGGGCCTGCTCTGCGTGCCCGGCGCCACCAAGGGCCCGCAGCTGCACCTGTGGCAGGTGCTCCCCGCCGCCCTGATCGGGGCGCTGGCCGGGGCCCAGGTCGGCTACCTGATCGGCCGGCGCGGCGGCCGGGCGCTGCTGAGCCGGACCAAGCGCAAGAGCCTGCTGGAGGGCGTGGCACGGGCCGAGGAACTGCTGGCCAAGTACGGCCACGGCAAGGCGATCGTGCTGGCCCGGTTCATCCCGGTGGTCCGTACGGTGCTGAATCCGCTCTGCGGCGTACTCGAAGTGCCGGTCCGCTCGTTCACCTTCTGGCAGGTGACGGGCGGTGCGGTCTGGACCGTCGGCGTGGTGCTGGCCGGGTACGGGCTCGGGTCGTCGATTCCCGGGATCGACCAGTATCTGCTGCCGATCATCGGTCTGGTAGTAGTTGTCTCCGTGCTCCCCATTGTTCTCGAACTGTTCCGCGCCCGTAAGGCGCGCCGTCACGGAGGTGACGTGTGATGTCCTCTCGGGCTCTCGCCGTGTACGACGGCAGTGGCATCGACGGCAGCCTCTACACCCAGGTGAACAAGTGGGCGCAGTCCGCCCCGACCTGGCTGGACGACGTGATCAAGGTCTGGTCCGCGATCGGCCTCGGGCTGTTCGCCCTGTTCATGCTGTACGCCTGGTGGCGGGCGCGCGGCGCCGACTCCGCGGTGATGGCCAAGGTGCTCGCCTCCCCGGTGATCGTGGTCGTCGCGTACGGCATCAACTCCGTGCTCAAGGGCATGGTCGAGGAACTCCGGCCGTGCGCGCAGATCAAGGGCAGCGTCTCGCTGGAGACCTGCCCCGCCGCCGGTGACTGGTCCTTCCCCAGCAACCACTCGGTGATCGCCTTCGCCGCCGCCATCTCGCTCTGGTTCGTCAGCCGCCGGCTCGGCGTCGTCGCCACCGTCTTCGCGGCCCTGATGGCCGCCTCCCGGGTCTGGGTCGGCGTGCACTACCCGCACGACGTGGCGGTCGGCGCCCTCGTCGGCACCCTGGTCGCCCTGGTGCTGGCCCCGCTGGCCGGGCGCTGCGGGCCGCTGGTGGACCGGATGCGGTCGGGCGCGCTGCGCCCGCTCCTCGGCCCCGGCACGGTGCCGGTGGTGAGCCGCGAGTACGCCTCGCACCGGGCGCGGTAGTAGCCATTTCGTGAGTGGCCCGCCCCTTGTCCGGTTTCGGACGGCGGGTGGAGCATGTGAGCCGGGCGTGCGGCCCCCGAGCGGGGGCGGCCGCCCGGCTCAGTCGTGCTCGGGGCGCGAAGGCACCGGGCGTGCCAGCGGAGGGAGTGCCGAATGCCGTACCGACTCGACATCACGCAGGGGGACTGGCCGGGCGACCTGCTGCACAAGGGCGTCGAAGGGCTGCTCGCCGAGGCCATGGTGCTCACCCTCGCCACCGCCGGCCACGAACACGGGCCGCACGCCAACCTCGCCTTCTTCGCCTACGACGAGGACCTCGTCCTGTACTTCGTCAGCGAGCGCTCCACCCGGCACAGCCACCACCTCGCCGAGGAGGCCCGGGCCGCCGCCACCGTCTTCCTGCCGCCGCCCGCCTTCGGCGAGCAGCTGCGCGGACTCCAGCTGACCGGCAGCGCGAGCGAGGCCTGGGGGCACCAGGCGGAGGCCGCGCTGGCGGCCTACCAGGGGCGGTACCCGGCCTTCGCCCAGGACGACGAGGTCCGGCGGCAGTACCTCACCGGGGGCGGGGCGGCGGCGCTGTACCGGTTCCAGGTCGAGGAGCTCACGGCGGTCGACGAGCCCAACTTCGGACGGCGCAACTACCTGCGGGCGCGGGTGGTGCGGGAGTAGCCCGTCGGCCCGGGCGGGTTCACCGCCGCCGCGCGGCCGCGCCGCGGGGCGTGGCTCAGAGGGCGCTCCCCCGGCGCCACGGGACCCGGCGCGGGCGGCCGTTGCGGACCACCGCCACGCCCAGACCGGCGGTGCCCGCCATCAGGGCGGCGTTGACGCCGAGGGCGGCGGCGCCGTCCCGCAGCAGGTCGACGTTCTCCGGCAGGCGCGCCTCCGCGACGCCCCTCGGGTCGTACCGGACGGTGAGCAGGTCACCGACCGCGTGCGCGTGCAGGCCGGCGGCCACCGTGCCGTTCGGGATCGGCACGCCGTTGCCGTCGACGACGTCGTACGAGGAGCTCGGCCGCTTGCCCTGCGGGCGGTCGTGCGCGGCCGTGACCCGGGCGGTGACGGTCTCCCCCGAGGTGCTGAGGATCAGCGAGTCCCGGGCCGAGGCCACCGAGGCCAGCGCGAGGAGCCACAGCAGCGCCCCGAACGCGGCCATCCAGCAGCCCGCCGCCGCCCCGAGCAGCCGCACCACCCCCACGATCCACCCGACCCCGAGCACCAGGCCGAGCAGCACCGCCGCCCCGAACCCCACGTACGTGCTCACCGCCACCAGCCCGAACGTCCCGGCCGGCACCGCCGCCACCAGCGCGGCCGCCAGCGCGACGGTCCCGCGTCTCGTCCTCGTTCCCGCCACTGCTTCCCCCGCTCCTCACGATGTCGGGGTGGAACGCTACGCCCGGACCCTGACGCCCTCCGGGCCGGGGTGGTGGGCGGTCAGTGGCCGCCCTTGAGGTTGAGGACGACGACTCCGACGATGATCAGGGCGATGCCGAGGATCTGCAGTTTGCCCAGTGACTCGCCGAAGGCGACCACGCCGATGCCGGCGACCGCCGCCGTTCCGGCGCCGGACCAGACGGCGTAGGCGACCGAGACCGGGATGTGCTTGAGCGCGCGGCCGAGCAGGTAGAAGGAGAGCGCGTAGCCGACTCCCACTCCGAGGCTGGGCCAGAGGCGGGTGAACCCCTCGGTGAGTTTGAGGCAGCTGGTGGCGCAGACCTCGCTCAGGATGGCGAGGGTGAGCAGGACGTAGGGCATGTCGCGGTCACACGGCCGGGGCGGCGGAGAGCTTCCCCAGCAGCGCCAGGTCGGCGCGCTCCAGGCTGTCCAGCAGGGTGATCCGCCGGCCGTCGGGTATCGGGACGGCGGTGGAGGGCACGGCGAGCACCGCGCAGCCGGCCGCGGCGGCGGAGGCGACCCCGGTGGGGGTGTCCTCGACGGCGACGCAGGCGGCCGGGTCGAGGCCGAGCCGCTCGGCGGCGGCCAGGTACGGGTCCGGCGCGGGCTTGGTGCGGGGGGTGTCCTCGGCGGCCATGGTGACGGCGAACCAGTCGCGGCCGATGGACGACAGGACGAGGTCCACCACCAGGCGCGGGGAGGCGGAGACCAGCGCGGTGGGCACCCGGGCCTCGCGCAGGGCGGCCAGCAGGTCGAGCGCGCCGGGGCGGGGCACCGTCTCGGCGGCGACCTTGGCGGCGAAGGACTCGCCCAGGACGGCGGCGAGTTCGGCTTCGGGGCGGCTGGTGCCGCTGACCTTGTGCAGGTGGGCGGCGGTGTGCTCGACGGCCTGGCCGAGCACCTCGGGGGCGTCCCGGTCGGTGAGCGGGTGGTCCAGCTCCTCGGCGAGTTCGGCGGCGGCCTTCCACCACAGCTGCTCGGTGTCGACCAGGGTGCCGTCCATGTCGAAGAGGACGGCGGCGGGCAGGGGGACGGGGGCGGAATCAGGAACGACGGTTTCAGGCATGGCGGTACCTTCGGTGGTTCTTCTGAGGGTGCAGAGGCGGTAACGAGGATCCCAGACGGGCCGCTCAGGCGGTTCGGCGGTCCACCAGTACCGGGCGGTCCGGCAGGGTGAGCTCGGCGCGCGAGCCGGCCGGCAGGGCGGCGGCGGCCTCGGTGGGCAGGTCGGCCTTGACCTCGGTGCCGTCGTCCAGGCGGACGGTGAGCCGGGTGACGGCGCCCAGGAAGGACGCGGTGACCACCTGGGCCGGGCCGGTCGCGGACGGGCTGAGGACGACGTTCTCCGGGCGGACCAGCACCTGGAGTTCGCCGTCGGCCGGCGCGGTGCCGTCGACCGCGTGCCGGCGGCCGAGCACCTCGACGCCGTCCGAGGTGCGGGTGCACGGGATGCGGCTCATGGTGCCGACGAACTCGGCGACGAAGGCGGTGGCCGGCCGGCCGTACAGCTCGGACGGGGTGGCGCACTGCTCCAGCCGCCCGGCCCGCAGCACCGCGACCCGGTCGGCCATGGACAGCGCCTCCTCCTGGTCGTGGGTGACGAACAGGGTGGTGATGCCCAGCTCCTGCTGGAGGCGGCGGATCTCCTCGCGCAGCTGGAGGCGGACCTTGGCGTCCAGCGCGGACAGCGGCTCGTCCAGCAGCAGCACGCGCGGCTGGAGGGCGAGCGCGCGGGCGAGCGCGATGCGCTGCTGCTGGCCGCCGGACATCTGGTGCGGGTAGTGCTCGGCGCGGTGCGGCAGGCCGACCAGCTCCAGCAGTTCCTGGGCGCGCCTGCGGCGCTCGGCCTTGCCGGTGCCGCGCATCCGCAGCCCGAAGGCGACGTTGTCCAGCGCGGTCAGGTGCGGGAAGAGGCTGTACGACTGGAACACCATGCCCGCGTCGCGCTTGTGGGCGGGGATCGCGGTGATGTCCTGCCCGTCGACCAGCACCTCGCCGGAGTCGTGCTGCTCGAAGCCGGCCAGGATGCGCAGCGCGGTGGTCTTGCCGCAGCCGGACGGGCCGAGCAGGGCGAGCAGTTCACCGGGCCGGACGGTCAGGTCCAGACCGTCGAGGGCGGTGGTGGCGCCGAACGCGCGGCGCAGCGAGCGGAACTCGACGGTGGCGCCGCCGGCGGCGGTCGCGGCCCGGGAGGCGGTGGCGGTGGCCGTGGTCATGGCTGGTAACTCCTGGAGAACGGGGGGTGGTTCAGGACCGGGCGGCCTTGCGGCCGCGGCCGACGGCGGACATCAGCAGCAGGACGAGCCAGACGATCAGCAGGCTGAGCATCGACACCGCGACGGACATCTGGCCGTCGCTCTTGCCGTTGGAGTTGATCCACACCGAGAAGGGGCCGAAGCCGAGGATGGAGGCGGTGGTGAACTCGCCGAGCACCAGGGCGACGGTGAGCACGGCGCCGTTCAGCAGCGCGCTGCGCAGGTTCGGCAGGACGACGGTGAACACCGCGCGCAGCCAGCCGGCGCCGCAGTTGCGGGCGGCCTCGACCAGGGTGACCACGTCCACGCCGCGCAGTCCGGCGTCGATCGCCCGGTAGGCGAACGGCAGGGCCATCAGCACGTAGGCGATGACCAGGACGATCGGGAAGGCCGGGTCCTGGATGGCCACGATGGTCTGGAAGAACGGGGTGTCCTGGAGGTAGTCCGGGCCCCAGCGCAGCACGCCGATGATGCCGGTGGTGAGGGCCACCACCGGGACGACCAGCGGCATCGAGCACATGACCTCGATGACCGGGCGCAGCTTCGGCGCGCCGAGCCGGGCGGCGAGCACCGCGGGGACGAGCAGGAGCAGCAGCACCGCCACGGTGACGGCGGCCAGTTCGAGGCTGAGCACCAGGCTGTCGGTGAAGCCGGGGGCGCTCAGCAGCTCGGTGTAGGCGCGGAAGGTGGTGCCGCCCTTGTTGTCGTCGACGCTGAACCACAGCGAGGCGGCCATCGGCACCGCGAAGTAGATCCCGCAGAGCAGCAGGACCAGGCCGCGGCCGAAACGGATGCGATTGATCAGGCGAGCCACTTGGCACTCCGGCGCTGAAGGGGCAGGTACACGGCCATCACCAGGCAGGCGACCACGATCATGTCGAGGCCGAGCGCGAGGGCGAGGTTGCCCTGGCCGACCAGGACGTTGCCGGACAGCGCGTCGCCGATCTGCATCGAGATCAGCGGCACCGAACTGCCCACCATGGCCTCGGCGGTGGCGTACGCGGCGAAGGAGGCGCCGAACAGCAGCACGAAGCCGCCGAGCAGCGAGGGCAGCAGGACGGGCAGCGCCACGTGCCGCCAGTACTGCACGCCGGTGGCGCCGTTGTTGTACGCGGCCTCGCGCCACTGCACCTTGAGGCCCTCCAGGGCCGGGGTGATGGTGATGACCATCAGCGGCACCAGGAAGTACAGGTAGACCACGGACAGGCCGGAGAAGGTGTAGAGGTTCCAGCCGTGCTTGGTCAGGCCGAGCTTCTTGGTGACCTCGCCGGAGTTGCCGAGGGTGGCGACGAACATGAAGGCCAGCGGGACGCCGCCGAAGTTGGCGAGCACGCCGGAGGCGGACATCACGGCCTCGCGGAAGGCGCGGAACCGGGAGGTCGCCACGGCCTGGGCCAGCGGCAGGCCGACCACGGTGGCGATCAGCGCGGTCAGCAGGGAGAGCTTCACGCTGCCCCACAGGGCCGTCCAGTAGGCGCCCTGGAGCGAGCCGGTGAGGTTGTCGAGGGTGAAGGTGCCGCCGCCGTCGGGGGCGTCCGAGGAGGTGGTGAAGGCGCCGATGACGATCGCGACGGCGGGTAGGCCGAAGCCGATCGCGAAGAAGAGGATCAGGGGGAGGGCGGCGAGCCAGGCGCGGCTGCCGCGGGCCCGGCGCGTGGCCGGGCGGGGGGCCTCGGTGTGCACCGTGGTGGCCGTGGCGGTGGCGGTGGCCGGGGCCGGGGCCGGGGCGGGGGAGGCGGGGCCGGGGGCGCCCCCGCCGCTCTGGGCGGCGGAGGCGCTGGCCGGCACCGGGGTGGGAGCCGTAGTCATCAGTCAGATCAGCCCGAGATCGCCTTGGCCCAGTTCTCCGTCACGACCTTCTTGGCCGCGGTGGTCTGGTCGTCGGTCGGGAAGGTGGTGAAGGGCTTCTCGACGGCCGGGAGCTTGGCGGCGGTGGCGGTGTCCAGGGTGCCTGCGGCCTTCATGGCGTCGAACAGGGCCGGGGTGGCGTAGCCGCCCAGGAAGCCGTTCTGGCCCTCCGCGCTGTAGAGGTACTCCTCCCACAGGCGGGCGGCGGCCGGGTGCGGCGCGTCCTTGTTGATGGCCTGGTTGTAGAAGTTGGCGTAGACGCCGTCGGACGGGATGCTGACCTGCCAGTCGATGCCCTTGTCCTTGAACTTGTCGGCGTAGCCGGCGTTCAGGTAGGACCAGTCGATGGTGATCGGGGTCTCGCCCTTCTCGATGGTCGCCGGGGTGACCTCGACCGGGTTGAAGTTGCCGGCCTGCTTCAACTTGCCGAAGAAGTCGATGCCGGGCTGGATGTTGTCCAGCGAACCGCTGTTGGCCAGGGCGGCGGCCATGACGGCGCTGTACGCGGCGTTCGCCTTGGTCGGGTTGCCGTTGAGCGCGACCATGCCCTTGTACTCGGGCTTGAGCAGGTCGGCGAAGGTCTTCGGGCAGGCCGACACCTTCTTGGCGTCGCAGGCGATCGAGATGTAGCCGCCGTAGTCGTTGTAGCTCAGACCGTTGGCGTCCTTCATGGCGGCCGGGATCTTGTCGAAGTCGGCGACCTTGTAGGGGGCGAACAGGCCCTGCTTGCCGCCGGAGGTGGCGAACGCGGCACCCAGGTCGACCACGTCGGGGGCGCGGTCCTGGCCCTTGCGGGAGGTGATCGCGTTGATCTCGTCCTGGCTGGAGCCGTCCGGGTTCTCGTCCTCGATGTCGATGCCGTACTTCGCCTTGAAGCCGTCCATCAGCTTGCCGTAGTTCGCCCAGTCGCGCGGCAGCGTGATGACGTGCAGCTTGCCCTCCTTCTTGGCGGCGGCGACCAGGGCGTCCATGCCGCCGAAGTCGGCGACCGAGGTGGCGGTCTTGGCGCTCTTGCCGCCCGCGGCGTCGCTGCCGGACTTCGCGGAGGAGGAGCCGGCGGAACCGCAGGCGGTGAGGGACAGCGCGGCGGCGGTCAGGACGGCCGCGAAGGCGGCGGAGCGGGCACGGTGCACGGACACGGGTCAGTCTCCTGAGAGGGGGGAACTGCAAGCGGGTGTCTGGATCGGGGGATCGGCGAGTGGCGATCCGGAGCCGTCCGGGGTGAGTTCGACGGCGTCCGAGTTGACTAGCCAACTTCGCTGACGGAGGTAAGTAACCCGAAGTTCGGTGACGGGAAGGTGAACGGACGGCCCAGAACCGGGGTCGGCTGCGGGAACGGTGGAATCCGGCCATCGGTGCGTGATCCGTTCGGTGCGATGCTCGAACTGCGCAGCGGGATAAGGTCGGGCTGTCCGTGCCGGTACGGCTGCGCTGGACACCGCCCCTGGAGGGACAATTGAGTGACGTGGCAGTAGAGCCCGAGCGCCCCGTCGAGCGCACGGCCGGAGCCCTGTACCGCAAGGTGGCGGCCGATCTGCGCGAGGCCATCACCACCGGCGCGTACGGCGAGGCCGGCCGGCTGCCCGCCGAGGGCGCGCTGGCCGAGCAGTACGGGGTCTCCCGCGGCACCGTCCGCCAGGCGCTCGCCGTGCTGCGCTCCGACGGGCTGGTCACCTCCCGCCGCGGCACCCGACGGGTGGTGCTCGGCGGCGCCCGGGTGCAGAGCTTCTCCGAACTGCTCAGCTTCACGCACTGGGCGTACTCGATGGGCGAGGAGCCCGGCGGCATCCTGGACTCCCTGGTGCGCCGCCCGGCGGACGCGGCCGAGCGCGAGCAACTGCGGCTGGAGCCCGGCGCCGAGGTGTACGTGACGGTCCGGCTGCGGACGCTGTCCGGCACCCCGGTGATGGTCGAGCGGACCATCTACCCGCCGCGGGTGGGCGAGATCGTCGCCGAGCTGCCGCCGGACGTGGTCTCGCACACCGAGGTGCTGCGCGAGCACGGCATCCTGTTCACCGACGCCGACCACACCATCGACGTCGTCGCGGCCAACGCCGAGGACGCCCGGCTGCTCGGCTGCCGCCGGGGCGGCCCGCTGCTGCGCGAGCGGCGGCGCACCACCGACCCGACCGGCACGCCGGTGGAGTGGTCCCAGGACCGCTACCTGCCCGGCACGGTGGCGTTCAGCGTGCACAACTCGCTGGCCACGTCGGCGCTTTCGCGGCACGCCCGGGAGCTGGACTGAGCTCCCGGACGGCCGCGCCGCCTCGGGGCCTGGCCGTGCCGCTTCGGGGCCCGGCCGCGCCGCCTCGGGGCCTCGCGGCGGGGCGGTCAGCGCATGAGTGAGGCGAGCAGCGGGCGGTAGTGCTCGAAGTCCGGCGTCTCCAGGCCGGGCTCCTTCGCCTGCTCGTCCCATCGGCGCACGGCCACCGCGTCGACGGCGCCCGGGAGTTGGGCGAAGGCGGCGGCCTCCTCGGCGCCCATCGGGCCGCCCTGGACGGTGAGGGTGTACTCGGAGGCCTCGGAGAGCCGGGCCCGGTAGCCGGGCTCGACCGCGCACAGGTAGCGCTTGGCGGCCACGTGCAGCCGGACCGGCTCGGTGACCTCCGGCCCGAACCAGGCGGCCAGCCGGTCGGCGCCGGTGTGGCTGTGGCGATTGTCCTGACCTTGCATCAGATCCCTTCCGTGCAAGGCGCCGTGGAAGTGGCCGAGGTCGTGCAGCAGGGCGGCGGCGACCAGGTGGTCGGGGGCCCCGGCGGCCTCGGCGGCGGCCGCGGCCTGGAGCATGTGCTCCGCCATGGTGACCGGCTCCCCCAGGTACTCCCCGGCGCCCTCGCCCGCGAACAGTTCGGCCAGTTCGTCCAGGGCGGCGGTGCGGCGGTGCAGCACGGCGAGGGTGGAGGCGAGCGAGTCGAGGTCCGCGTAGCACCCCTGGAGGTGCCGGCGGCCGTCCTGCCGGAAGGCCGTACGGGCGTGCAGCAGACGGGTGTTGTCGAAGACCAGGCAGTCGCCGGGGCCGAGCCGGAAGGTCAGCTGGAGCTCGGGGCGCAGGGTGATCGCGGCGAAGCGGCGGTAGGCGGTGTAGAAGGCCGTCAGGCCGTCCGCGCCGGCGCGCAGGGTGCCGATCGAGCGGTTGTTGAACCGGACCTCGCGGATCCGGCCCAGCGGGTCCACGTCGATCAGCGGGCGGTCGGCGCGCAGTTCGGTGCGGCGGTCACGGAAGACGAAGGGGACGGGGGTGCGGGTGAGCGTCGCGAAGTCCTCGGGGGCCTCGTCCCGGAGGATCGCCGCCGCCTTGAAGCCGTCCACCAGGCCGGAGTCGCCGCCGGTCGCGGAGTTCTCCAGGCAGTGCAGCAGCTGGAGGGTGGGCACCGGGTCGCGGTACGGGTTGTCGGTGTGCGGGGCGATCGCCTTGTCGGTGAACGCGAGGTTGTTCGGATCAGGCTCGACCCGGACGTCGAACAGCTCCCCGTAGTTGGTGACCCGGACGTACCCGAAGCTCTCGGCCACCCGCAGCACCTGCCCCTCCACGGCGGGCACCCCGCGCAGCACCGCGAAGCCGATGCGCCGTACGGCGGCCAGGACGGCGGCCTGCTCGGCGGGGTCGGCGAGGTAGGCCTCCCAGTCGGCCTCGGGAATGCCGCGCGCGAAGTCGGCGGCCGCCCAGAGCCGCTTGCCCTGCTCGGTGCGCCCGTCGCCCTCCTCCGCTGCGTCGAGCCAGGTGAGCGGATAGCGGGACCGGTGCCCGTCCGACCAGAGCACCTCCAGGCGGCCGTCGAGCTCCGTGCTCGCGGCGATCGCGAGGCCCGCCGGCAGGTCGTCGATCTGGAACAGCTTCTGCCCGTTGCGCGGGTCCCGGCACTCGACGCAGGGGCAGTTGTCGCGCAGCCAGTACGGCGGCAGCTCGGTCAACGGCGGTCGCTCGGTCACGGGGGTTCCTCCTCGACGACTCCCGGGCAAAGTTGTACAGCCAACTTCGCTCCGTGCGGGAGCTTGCCGGTTCGCGGTGAGATCCGCGTGCCGGGTAGGTGAACGGTGCGGGAACTGTCGCGGGGGGTGTGGCCGAAAGCGGTTGAGCGGGGAGGCGCGGGGTGGGGTGGTGCGATCCGGGCGGCGGTCGGATACCGCCCGGGCCGGCACCGTCGGCCGGTGCCGCCGCCCGACTGACGGACCCGCGCTCCGGCCGTTCGGGTGAGGGTGCACGTCGGAGGGTGTTTCGAGGGTGGGGGAGGGCTCGGGGCTGCGGCACTGTCGGGGGGATTCCCCGAGGTGAGAGGCGTGGCGCCATGGCCCATTCCAATACGACGACATCGCCCCCGACGGGGCACGGCGGGCTCAAGCGGGAGGTCGGCCTGGCCGGGCTGCTGTGGGCCTCGGTCGGGGCGATCATCGGCTCCGGCTGGCTGTTCGGGGCGCAGAAGGCGGCGGTGGCGGCCGGGCCGGCCGCTCTGCTGTCCTGGGGGATCGGGGCGCTGGCGATCATCCTGCTGGCGCTGATCCACGCCGAGCTGGGCGGGCTGTTCCCGGTGGCGGGCGGGACAGCGCGCTACCCCCACTACGCCTTCGGCGGGTTCGCCGGGATGTCCTTCGGCTGGTTCACCTGGCTCCAGGCCGCGACCATCGCGCCGATCGAGGTCCAGGCGATGATCAACTACGCCC
Organism: Kitasatospora sp. NPDC028055; assembly: GCF_040637885.1. Classification (NCBI taxonomy): domain Bacteria; kingdom Bacillati; phylum Actinomycetota; class Actinomycetes; order Kitasatosporales; family Streptomycetaceae; genus Kitasatospora; species Kitasatospora sp. NPDC028055. Next base: position 112,767 of record NZ_JBEZXE010000019.1, read on the forward strand.
GGCACTGGACCTGGGCGGACGGCTTCCTCAACAAGGACCTGACGCTGACCGGCACGGGCTTCGTGGTCGCGGCCGTACTGCTCGGGGTGTTCGTCGCGATCAACTTCCTCGGCGTCCGGCTGCTCGCGCACACCAACAGTGCGGCGACCGTGTGGAAGGTCGCCATCCCGATCCTGACCATCTTCGCCTTCGGGATCCAGGACTTCCACGGCTCCAACTTCACCTCGCACGGCTTCGCGCCGGACGGCTCCAAGGGCGTGCTGGCGGCCATCAGCACCAGCGGGGTGATCTTCGCGCTGCTCGGCTTCGAGCAGGCCATCCAGTGGGCGGGGGAGAGCCGCAACCCGCGCCGGGACATCCCCCGGGCCGTCCTCGGCTCGGTGGTGATCGGCACCGTGATCTACGTGATGCTTCAGGTGGTGTTCATCGGCGCCCTGCCGCCGGAGACCTTCGCGGGCGGGTGGGCCAAGCTCGACTATCCCGGGATCAGCGGACCGTTCGCGGGCCTCGCGACCCTGATCGGCCTGGGCTGGCTGGCCACCGTCCTGTTCATCGACGCGGTGATCTCGCCCGCCGGTACCGGGTTGGTCTACATCACCTCCAGCTCCCGGGTCACCTACGGCCTCAGCCGCAACGGCTACGCGCCGCAGGCCCTCCAGTACACCGACCGCAACTCGGTGCCCTGGCTCGGCCTGCTGATCGCCTGGGTCGCCGGGGTGGTCTGCTTCCTGCCGTTCCCGAGCTGGCAGAAGCTGGTCGGCTTCATCACCTCTGCCGTGGTGCTGATGTACGCGGGCGCGCCGCTGGCCTTCGGGGTGCTGCGCAAGCGGCTGCCGGGGATGGAGCGGTCGTACCACCTGCCCGGCGGCACGATCATCTCGCCGGCCGCGTTCGCGGTGGCGAGCCTGGTCATCTACTGGTCCGGCTGGGACACCCTGTGGCGCCTCGGGCTGGCGATCCTGATCGGCTACCTGCTGCTCGGCGGGTACTCGATGTACGCCGCCTCGAAGGGGGTGCCGAACGCGCCGCGGATGGACTTCAAGGCCGGGCAGTGGCTGCCGGTCTACCTGGTCGGGATGGGGATCGTCTCCTGGCAGGGCACCTTCGGGGTGGGCGCCCAGGGGAACCTGCCGCTGTGGTGGGACATCGGGGTCGTGGTGGTGTTCGCACTGGTCATCTACTACTGGGCGCTGGCGGTGGCGCTCCCGGCGGAGGAGATCGAGCGGAACATCCGCGGTGTGGAGGTGCTGGACGCGGGCGGGCACTGAGCCTTCCCGGACGGACGGACGGACGGACGGCGGCGGCCCCGGTCGGAGGACCGGGGCCGCTCGGTGTTCGGGCGCTGCCCGGGGGCGGGTGGGACGGACGTGCGTCTCGGACGGGTGTCCAGCGTGGACGTCTGAGACGGACGTATCAGACAGCCGTCTCGGACGTTTGTCTCGGGCGCCCGTCCAGGACGAACGTCCGTCTCAGACGGCCGCGTCCCAGGCCGCCCCGGCGGCGGTCAGCGCCGCGTCGGCGTCGCCCCCGGTGGCCTTGGCGAGGGCGGTCAGGCAGGCCGCGACGGTGTCCAGCGAGGCCGCCCGGCCGTAGTGGTTGACGCGGAGCATGGAGGCCGCCAGCGCCCCGCCGCCGGGCTGGACGGGCAGCGCCGGGTCGAGGGCGGCGGTGAGTTCGGCGGCGTGCACCCCGGCCGGGGTGCGCAGGGTGGTGGCGACCGGGGCCGCGGCGGCGTCCTGGTGGACGTACGGGCTGAGCGTGCCGAGGGCGCGGGCCCCGGCCCGGGTGGCGGCGGAGGCGGCACGGTGCCGGGCGATCACGGCGGGCAGGCCGTCGGCGGCGATCCGGTCCAGGCAGGCACCGAGCGCGAGCATCTCCAACTGGGCCGGGGCGTGCGGCAGTACGGTGCGCCCGGCGTCCGTCCAGCGCTCCTTCCAGTCCAGCAGGGAGAGGTAGGAGCGGCGCGGGGCGGCCGGGTTGGCGGCGATCCGCTCCCAGGCGCGCTCGGAGACGGAGACGGCGGAGACCCCGGCCGGGCCGCCCATCGCCTTCTGGCCGCCGATCACGCACAGGTCGATGCCCCACTCGTCGGTGAGCAGCGGCTCGGCGGCGACCGAGGCGACCGCGTCGAGCATCAGCAGCGCGCCGTGCTCGCGGACCACGGCGGCGATCCCGGCGACGGGGTTGGTGTTGCCGGTGGCGGCCTCGGCGTGCACCAGGGAGACGAAGTCGATCTCCGGGCGGCCGTCGAGCGCCTCGGCGACCTGCTCGGCGCTGACCGCGCTGTCGAAGGGCACCGCGAGGTCGACGACCGTCGTGCCGCAGGAGCGCAGCCAGTTGCCGAAGGTCTGGCCGTACGGGCCGGTGACGATGTTGAGCGCGGTGGAGCCGGGGTGCGCGGCGCCGCGGATCGCGGCCTCCAGCGGCAGCAGGGCCTCGCCCTGGGTCACGATGACGTCGGCCTCGGTGTGCAGCAGCGCGGCGACCTGGTCCTCGATCGCGGCGAACCCGGCGGCGCTGAGCGGGGGGAGGTCGAGGAAGGGGCTCACGGCTTCACGGCCTTTCGCGGGGCGGGTGGTGGGTGCGGCAACGAGTCTGCCCCATGCGCGGCGATGGCACGGAACCCGCCCGTCGGTAGAGTGCGGCCATGAGCGAAGGTGCGGTGCTGCACGTCCGGGGCCGGGTGCTGGTCGGCCCGGAGGAGGTACGGGACGAACTCTGGGTGGTGGACGGCCGGGTGAGCTTCACCCGCCCGCCGGCCGCCGGGGACGTCCGGACGGTGACGGGCTGGGTGCTGCCCGGTCTGGTGGACGCGCACTGCCACGTCGGCCTGGACGCGCACGGCGCCGTGGACGCCGAGACCAGCGAGAAGCAGGCGCTCACCGACCGCGACGCGGGCACCCTGCTGATCCGCGACGCCGGCTCGGCCGCCGACACCCGCTGGATCGACGAGCGCGAGGACCTGCCCCGGATCATCCGGGCCGGTCGGCACATCGCCCGTACCCGCCGCTACATCCGCAACTACGCCCACGAGATCGAGCCCGGGGACCTCGCCGCCTACGTGCGGGCCGAGGCCCGGCGCGGCGACGGCTGGGTGAAGCTGGTCGGCGACTGGATCGACCGCGAGCGCGGCGACCTCGCCGCCTGCTGGCCCGGCGACGCGCTGGCCGAGGCGATCGCGGCGGCGCACGAGGAGGGCGCCCGGGTCACCGCGCACTGCTTCGCGGCCGAGTCGCTGCCGGACCTGCTGGCGGCCGGGATCGACTGCGTCGAGCACGCCACCGGGCTGACCGAGGAGCTGATCCCGGCCTTCGCCGAGCGCGGGGTGGCCATCGTGCCGACCCTGGTCAACATCGCCACCTTCCCGCAGCTGGCGGCCGGCGGGGAGGCCAAGTTCCCGGCCTGGTCGGCGCACATGCGGCGGCTGCACGAGCGCCGCTACGACACCGTGGGCGCCGCGCACGACGCGGGCATCCCGGTGTTCGTCGGCACCGACGCGGGCGGCTCGCTCGCCCACGGGCTGGTCGCGGACGAGGTGGCGGAGCTGGTGAAGGCGGGGCTGAGCCCGGCCGAGGCGCTGTCGGCGGCGAGCTGGGGTGCCCGGGAGTGGCTCGGGCGGCCGGGGCTGGAGGAGGGCGCTCCGGCGGACTTCGTGGTGTACCAGGAGGACCCGCGGGCGGACGTCCGCGTGCTCGCCGACCCGCGCACGGTGGTGCTGCGGGGGCGGCCGGTGGGGTGACCGGGCGCGGGCGGTGGGGAGCCCGGCGATCGTGTCCGAGGTGATCGTCCGAGGCGGTCGTTCACGGTGACCGTCCGAGGTGGTCGTTCACGGTGATCGTTCAGGGTGACCGTCCGTCGTGACGCCCTGTCGGTATCGGCCGATAGGGTGACGACCATGGCACCGCGTCCACTGAATGAGATCGTCGAGCCCGGTTGGGCCACCGCCCTGGAGCCCGTCGCCGGGCAGATCGCCGCGATGGGGGACTTCCTCCGCGCCGAGATCGCGGCCGGCCGCACCTACCTGCCGTCCGGGCCGAACGTGCTGCGGGCGTTCCAGCAGCCGATCGCCGACGTCCGGGTACTGATCGTCGGGCAGGACCCGTACCCGACGCCCGGCCACGCCGTCGGCCTGAGCTTCTCGGTGGCGCCGGACGTTCGGCCGATCCCGCCGAGCCTGGTCAACATCTTCCGGGAGTACGGCACCGACCTCGGCCTGCCGCAGCCGTCCAACGGCGACCTCACGCCCTGGACGCAGCAGGGCGTCCTGCTGCTGAACCGGGCGCTGACCACCCAGCCGCGCAACCCCCGGGCCCACAAGGGCAAGGGCTGGGAGGCGGTCACCGAGCAGGCGATCCGGGCGCTGGTGGCGCGCGGCGGCCCGATGGTGGCGATCCTGTGGGGCAGCGACGCCCGTAACCTTCGCCCGCTGCTGGGCGGCATCCCGACGGTGGAGTCGGTGCACCCGAGCCCGATGTCGGCCGACCGCGGCTTCTTCGGCTCGCGGCCGTTCAGCCGGGCGAACGAGCTGCTGGTGCGGCAGGGGGCACAGCCGGTGGACTGGCGGTTGCCGTAAGGGAGTTGCTCCCGTAGCAGATCCAGGTCAGTGCCGGACGTCAATCTCACTCCAACGAGTGAAATGACGCTCCGTGAGGCTCATGTGACGGATCGTTTGAGAAGACTGGCGGCTCATCGTTTCACCTGTGTGGGGGTCCCGCCATGTCTTCCCGGTCCTTCCGGTCTTCCCGATCCTTCCAGCGGTCTCGGCCGTCCCGGTCGTCCCGGCCGTCTCACCGAATCGTTTCTGCATCCGCCGCCGTGGTGGTGAGCACGCTGCTCACCGCCGGGCCCGTCCAGGCCGCCCCGGCAGCTCCGGCGGCCCCGGCGGCCGCGCCCTCGCCGGGCAAGGCCCGTGCCGTCACCGCCGAAGTCGCCCTGGACGTCAGCTTCCTGAACAAGGCGGTGGACGTCCCGGTGGACATCGCGCTCAACAAGGTGGAGACGCCGGAGCAGCGTGAGGGCTCCGTGCTGACCGCCAAGGTCGCGGGCGTCGACCAGACCGCCCCGGTCGAGCTGGTCAAGGCCGACCTCGGCAGGTCCGTCACCCGGGTCGACGCCAAGGGCGCCACCGCCTCCGTCAAGCTGGTCAACGCCGACGTGCACGCCCCCGGCCTGCCCGCCACCGCGCTGCTCGGCCTGGAGGCGATGAGCGCCGAGGCCACCTGTCCGGTCGACGGGCAGCCGACCGCGAACGTGGTCGCGCCCGCCAGGCTGACCGTGCTGGGCAAGCCCGTCACCGTCGGGCTGTACGGCCCCACCAAGGTGGACGTGCCGCTGGTCGGCAGCGTGTCGGTGGAGTTCTCCAAGAAGAGCACCACCACGACCACGGCCGCCGCCTCGGCCCTGGAGGTGCAGGTGGAGGTGAACCCGCTCAACCTGAACGTCGCCAAGGTCACCGGGAAGGTCACCGTCGCCTCGGTGAGCTGCGAGAAGCCGTCCGGCCCCACCGCCACCGCCACTCCGAGCACCGTGCCGACGTCCCCGCCCGCCGCCCAGCCGGTCGCGGACGCCACCACCTCGCGCGCCGCCGTGCCGCAGGCGGCGGTGGAGAAGCCCGAGCGGCTCGCCACCACCGGCGGCAGCAGCGCCACCGGCCCGCTGGCCGCCGGGGCCGCCGCCCTGGTCGCGGGCGGCGCGGCCGCGCTGTGGGCCACCCGGCGCCGCCGGGCCGCGCACGCCCGTCGCGGCTGAGCACCCGAAGCGGTGCGGGGTGCCACGCCCGGCACTCCCGCACCGTGACCGTGCCGATGCGGACGGTTGGTTCACATGCGCGTTACACGAGAGGAACAACCGGGAAACGGCGGCTTGCGACGCTACGCGGGCATCCACCACCCAGCAATAGAGGGACACGCCGTGGCAATCAAGGCCGAGTACATCTGGATCGACGGCACCAAGCCGACCGCGAAGCTCCGTTCCAAGACTCGCGTCCTGCCCAACGCCGACAAGATCCCGACCTGGGGCTTCGACGGTTCCTCGACCAACCAGGCCGAGGGCCACGCCTCGGACCGCGTGCTGGAGCCGGTGAAGGTCGTCAAGGACCCGATCCGCGGTGGCGACAACATCCTCGTCCTGTGCGAGGTCCTGGAGACGGACGGCACCCCGCACGAGTCCAACACCCGCGCCCTGCTGCGCGAGGTCGAGGAGAAGTACACCGCGCAGGAGTCGATCTTCGGCATCGAGCAGGAGTACACCTTCTTCAAGGGCTCCCGCCCGCTGGGCTTCCCCGAGGGCGGCTTCCCGGCCCCGCAGGGCGGCTACTACTGCGGCGTCGGCGCCGAGGAGGTCTTCGGCCGCGAGATCGTCGAGCTGCACCTGGACCGCTGCATCGACGCCGGCCTGGCGATCTGCGGCATCAACGCCGAGGTCATGCCCGGCCAGTGGGAGTTCCAGATCGGCCCGGTCGACGCCCTGACCGTCTCGGACGACCTGTGGATCGCCCGCTACCTGCTCTACCGCACCGCCGAGGAGTTCGGCATCGACGCCACCCTGGACGCCAAGCCGGCCCGGGGCGACTGGAACGGCGCGGGCGCCCACACCAACTTCTCCACCAAGGCGATGCGCGAGGGTTACGACGCCATCATCACCGCCTGCGAGTCGCTCGGCGCCTCCCAGGAGAAGGTGCTGGAGCACGTCACCCAGTACGGCGCCGACATCGAGTCCCGCCTGACCGGCAAGCACGAGACCGCCCCGTGGAACGTCTACAGCTACGGCGTCTCCAACCGCGGCGCGTCCGTCCGCATCCCGTGGCAGGTCGAGGTGGAGCAGAAGGGCTACATCGAGGACCGTCGCCCGAACGCCAACGTCGACCCGTACGTCGTCACCCGCCTGCTGATCAACACCTGCTGCGCGGCCCTGGAGAAGGCCGGCCAGGTCTGATCCCCGCCTGACGTACGCAACGTACGCAACGTACGCAACGCCCGCAGGCCCTTCCCCGCCCGGGGGAGGGCCTGCGGGCGTTGTGTCGTGTCGGGCATAATCGGGCGCATGACCGCTCCTCGCCCCCGCTTCCTCGTGCGCCGTCTGCACGTGGACCTGGCGCGGGTGTGGGCGGCCGGCTGTCGTCGTCGGTGAGTTCCCAGCAGCAGGACCGAAGCAGGACCGAAGCAGGTCCGAACTAGGACCGACCGACCCCCGACAGCACACCGGCCGCAGGAGTGTGTCCGTTCCATGGCTCTCACCTTCCACTGGTTCCTCCCCACCAACGGCGACAGCCGGCAGATCGTCGGCGGCGGGCACGGCTCGACGCCCGGGACGGCCGGGTCCGACCGGCCGCCGAGCATCGCGTACCTGGGCCAGATCGCCCGCAGCGCCGAGCAGTTGGGCTTCGAGGGGGCGCTCACCCCGACCGGCGCCTGGTGCGAGGACGCCTGGCTGACCACCGCGATGCTGACCCAGGTGACCGAGCGGTTGAAGTACCTGGTGGCGTTCCGGCCCGGGCAGATCAGTCCCACCCTGGCGGCGCAGATGGCCGCGACCTACCAACGGCAGTCCGGCGGAAGGCTGTTGCTCAACGTGGTGACCGGCGGCGAGTCCGCCGAGCAGCGGGCCTACGGGGACTTCCTGGACAAGGACGCCCGCTACGCCCGCACCGGGGAGTTCCTGGACATCACCCGGCGGCTCTGGGCGGGGGAGACCGTCGACCACCACGGCCCCCATCTGCGGGTCGAGCGCGCGAAGTTGAACCGGCTGCCCGACCCGGTGCCGCCGGTGTACTTCGGCGGCTCCTCCCCGGCGGCCGGGGACGTCGCCGCCCGGTCCGCCGACGTCTACCTGACCTGGGGCGAACCGCCCGCCCAGGTACGGGAGAAGCTCCGCTGGATCCGCGAACTGGCCGCCGCCCGGGGCCGGACGGTGCGGTTCGGCATCCGGCTGCACGTGATCAGCCGGGACACCTCGGCGCAGGCCTGGGCGGAGACCGAGCGGCTGCTCGCCGGGATGGACCCGCAGCGCGTCCGGGAGACCCAGCGGGCCCTCGCCGAGAGCGAGTCGGAGGGGCAGCGGCGGATGCTCGCGCTGCACGGCGGCTCGGCGGAACGGCTGGAGGTGCACCCGGGGCTGTGGGCCGGTATCGGGCTGCTCCGCGGCGGGGCGGGCACCGCGCTGGTGGGCAGCCACCGGGAGGTCGCCGACCTGATCACCGAGTACCACGAGCTGGGGATCGACGAGTTCGTGCTGTCGGGCATGCCGCACCTGGAGGAGGTCTACTGGTTCGGCGAGGGGGTCCTGCCGCTGCTGGCCGCCCGCGGGCTGTGGCGCCGGCCGTGAACGGTCGCGGCGGCCAGCAGCGGCGGCGTCCGTCGCGGCAACGGTCGCAGCGGCCGCCGTGGCGGCATCGGTTGCAGCGGTCGTCGGGTCGGGGCAAATCACTGGTCAATCCCGGTCCACCACCGGAGAATTCACGGCATGACTCGACAGCCGCTGCTCCTCCTCGACGTGGACGGACCCCTCAACCCCTACGCCGCGCCGAGGCTGCGGCGGCCGGACGGCTACCGGACGCACGAGCTGATGCCCACCTGGTGGGCCGAGCGGCAGACCCGGCGCGCCGCCGACGGCGTGGCGAAACCGCTGCGGGTGTGGCTGAACCCGGCGCACGGGCCCGAGCTGCTGTCGCTGCCGTACGAGCTGGCGTGGGCGACCACCTGGATGGACGAGGCGAACGCCCTGATCGGCCCGCGCCTCGGACTGCCCGAACTCCCGTACGTCCGGTGGACGGAGCTGTTCGGCGAGGATCCGGACGGGCTGCACTGGAAGACCAGGGACGTGGTGGCCTGGGCCGCCGGTCGGCCGTTCGTCTGGGTCGACGACGAACTCGGGCCGCAGGACGCCGAATGGATCGCGGCCCACCACCCGGGCCCGGCGCTCACCCTGCACGTCAACCCCCGGGTCGGCATGCTCGCCGACGACTTCGCGGCCCTGCGGGACTGGGCGGCCGCCGCATGACCGGGTCGCCGTTACTCCTGATCGACGTGGACGGGCCGCTCAACCCCTACGCCGCACCGGACTCCCGCTGCCCCGAGGGCTACGGCACCCACCGGCTGCTGCCCGAGTCCTGGGTCGCGCGGCACGCACCGCAGCCGCGGGAGCAGGTCGAGCCGCTGCGGGTGTGGCTGAACCCGGCGCACGGGCCGGAACTGCTGTCGCTGCCGTACGAGTTGGCGTGGGCGACCACCTGGATGGACGAGGCCAACACCTTTATCGGCCCGCGCCTCGGACTGCCCGAACTCCCGTACGTCCGCTGGACCAACCTGTTCGGCGAGGATCCGGACGGGCTGCACTGGAAGACCAGGGACGTGGTGGCCTGGGCCGCCGGCCGGCCGTTCGTCTGGCTGGACGACGAACTCGGGCCGCAGGACATCGAGTGGATCGCGGCGCACCATCCGGCCGAGGCGCTGCCGCTCTGGGTCGACCCCCGGGCGGGGCTGCGGGAGCTGCACTTCGCGGCGCTGCGGGAGTGGGCGGAGGACGCGGCGTGCTGACCGGCGGGCCCACCGGCGAGCTGGTCGGCCGGGTCGAGCGGCTGCGGCGCTACCCGGTCAAGTCGCTGCTGGGGGAAGACCTCCCGGCGGCCGAGGTGTCCACGCGGGGCCTGGCCGGGGACCGGGCGCGCGCCCTGCTGGACCTGGAGACCGGACGGGTGGCCAGCGCCAAGAACCCCCACCGGTGGGCCGCACTGCTCGACTACTCGGCGACGGCCACGGCGGACGGCCGGGTGGCCGTGACCGGCCCGGACGGGCGCGCCGCGGGCGAGGCGGAGCTGTCCGAGGCCTTCGGCCGCAAGCTCGCCCTGATCGCCGAGCGCCCGCCCGGTGCGGAGGTCGAGCGGGCCGTGCCGGAGGAGGTACTGGCGCGCGGGATCGAGGCGGAAGTCCCGGTGACCATCAACGAGTTGGGGCGGGCCGCGCCGGACGGCGGGTTCTTCGACTTCGCCCCGCTGCATCTGATCACCAGCTCCACCCTGCTCGCCGTCGGCGTCGAGGCGGAGCGCTACCGGCCGAACCTGGTGCTCCGCACCGAGGGCGAGGGCTTCGTCGAGAACGCCTGGGTGGGGCGGGAGTTGACCGTCGGGGAGAGCCTGCGGCTGCGGATCGTGGCACCCACCCCGCGGTGCGCCGTCCCCACCCTGCGGCACGGCCCGCTGCCCCGCCGGACGGAGGCACTGCGGGGCCCGGCCGAACGCAACCGGCTGGTCCCACTGGCGGGCATGCCGGCGCTGCCCTGCGCGGGGGTGTACGCCCAGGTGCTGGCGCCGGGGGCGATCCGCGTCGGCGACCCGGTCAGGCTGGACGGAGCGCCGTCTCCAGGGCGTTGAGGAAGCGGTCGGTGGTCTCCTCGTCCCGGACGGCGATCCGCAGCCAGTCCTCGCCCAGGCCGGGGAAGGTGTCTCCGCGCCGGACGGCGAAGCCGAGCTCGCGCAGCCGCGCCCGGACCACCGCCGCGCCCGGCAGCCGGACCAGGACGAAGGAGGCGGCCGGCTCGCCGTGCAGCCGTACGGCCGGGAAGGCGGCCAGCCCCTTCACCAAGTAGTCGCGCCACAGCGCGAGTTCGACGGCCGCCCGGTCCGCCTCGGCGAGCGCCGCCGGGCCGCTGCAGGCCTCGGCGGCGGCCAGCGCCGGGGTGGAGACCGGCCAGAGCGGCTGGGCGGCGCCGAGGGCGGCGATCAGCGGCGCCGGTCCGAGCGCGTAGCCGATCCGCAGTCCGGCCAGGCCCCAGGTCTTGGTGAGGCTGCGCAGGACGACGACCCGGCCGGGGAGGTCCCGGGCGGCGGCGAGGGACTCGCGCTCCCCGGGCACGGTGTCCATGAACGCCTCGTCCACCACCAGGGTGCGCCCGGGGCGGGCGAGCGCGGCGACGGCCTCGGCGGGGTGCAGGACGGAGGTCGGGTTGGTCGGGTTGCCGAGGACGACCAGGTCCGCCTGCTCGGGGACGGCGCCCAGTCGGAACCCGTCCTCGGGGGAGAGCAGCACCCGGTGCACCCGGTGTCCGGCGTCCCGCAGGGCGGCCTCCGGCTCGGTGAACTGGGGGTGCACCACGATGATGTGACGTGCCGTCAGGACGCGGGCGAGCAGCACGAAGGCCTCCGCCGCCCCCGAGGTGAGCAGCACCTCCTCGACCGGGCGCCCGTGCCGGGCGGCCACGGCCGCGCGGGCGGCACCCTGGTCGGGGTAGGCGGCGAGGGTGCCGAGGGTGGCGGCCAGGTGCTCGCGCAGCCAGGCCGGCGGCGTGCCGGTGCGGACGTTGACGGCGAGGTCGACCAGGCCGCTGCCGTCGGCGCGCAGTTCGGCGTCGCCGTGGTGGCGCAGGTCGGGTTCCGTGCCGGTCTGGCCGGTACCGCCCCGGTTGGTACCGCCCCGGTCGGTGTCGGTCCGGTCGGTGTCGGTCCGGTCGGTGGCGGTCATGCGGGGATCCCGTCGGTGTCGGCAGGGAGGCCGGGCACCCGCAGCAGCTCGTACGCCCCGGGCGGCACGGTGAGCCCGGCGCCGTCGCCCAGGGCGACCAGGGCGACGGCGTGCCCGTGCGCGGCGAGGGTGACCGCCGCCCCGGTCGGGTCCAGTGCCTCCCCGGCGCCGTCCGTCGGCACCCGGTCAGCCACCCCGGAGTCGCCCGGCCCGGGTTGCTCGGGCACCGCGACCCGCCTGGTCCCCGGCCGGAGCAGGGCGGCCACCGCCTCGACCGCCTCCGGCCGGCCCACCACCACCGAGGCGCGCCGCAGTTCGTTCAGTGCCCGGGGCACCAGCAGGTCGTGGGCGCCCGGCCCGAGGCCGACCAGCGCCAGCCGCCCGCGCACCGCCGCCCGGGCGATCGCCACCGTGGCCGTCGCCGACTTCCGCTTGGGGACGACGAGTTCACCGCCGTGGGAGCCGGCCAGCGCCGCCGCCTCGGCCACGCTCGCGGTGCCGACGGCCGTACCGACCGCCTCGGAGGGGTTCGGCACCGTGATCCGGGCCAGCTCCTCCGCGGGGTGCTCCTCCACCGGCACGTACAGGCACCGCGCGGCCCAGCGCACCGCCGGGTGGTCGGCCTTGCCGGTCACGGTGGCGATCCGGGCGATCGCCGAGCGCAGGTGGCCGGTCTCCTTGAGCACGTCCATCAGCAGCCGCATGGCCTCGGTCGGTTCGGTGCCGCTGCCCGCGCCGATGCCGACCACCAGGGTGCGCGGGACGACCAGCAGGTCGCTGCCGCCCGGGTCCTCCCGGTCGGTGATCCGCAGGACTGGGGCGTCCTCGGGTGCGTCCGGCCGCACGTTCGGGGGCAGCGCGGGCAGCGGGTACGCCACCTCGGTGACCAGTCGGACCGGCCGGCCGTCGGCCGCCGCCTCCGCGGCCTCGCCGGCGCCGGCCCGGCGGTACCGGACGGCGTGCGGGGTGAGCACGTCGAGCGGGTTCCCGGGGCCGGGCGGCGGGCCGGTGAGCACCGGGGTGACGCCGAGGGCGCCTGCCACCTCCTCGGCCAGCTCCACCGCGGAGTCCGTGTGGCTCAGCGGGATCACCCAGCGCCGGCCCGGGTCCACGCAGAGCACCTCGGCGCCGCGCGGGACGTCGACGCGGGGGTCGGTCAGCAGCCCGACGACGGCGGCGAGCGATCCGACGGCGACCACCTGGCGGTGGCGGTCGAGCGCGGACTGCATCGCCTCCGGCCCCTGGAAGCAGTTGCCGTGCGAGGCCCGGTAGGCCTGGGAGCTCTCCGGCCAGAGCTCCTGAAGTTCGTCGGTCAGCGGGCGGCCCGGCCCGTAGATGGCGACCAGTCCGATCACGTACCGCACTCCTTGCCGTCCCCGGCCCGGTGCTCGCGGGCCCCCGTGATCCCACCACGGGCGGTGGAGGGGGGTCAATCGCGGCGGGTGTGACCTCCGCCGTGGTGCCGGGGCGGTGCGGTCGGACCTGCCCTGCACGGTGTGGTCCGGCGTCCGGTTGCTCCGTACCGGGACTGCCTCGCAGCTGTTCGCCTGTTCTTCATTTCTCTTGTGCGGTACACGACACGCCGCGATCCTACTGTTCTCGGCGCTCCCGCCCCGGAAGCCCCGACCCCGGAGGACCCCATGGCCTTCGCACGACTCCGCACCCCCGGCACCCCCGCCCCCACCGCCGGCCCCACGGCCGGCACCCCCACCGCCGGCCCCACGGCCGGCACCCCCACCGCCGGCCCGCGCCCCGCCCGTCGCCGCAGGCTCCGCCCGATCACCGCCCTCGCCACCGGCCTCGGCCTGGTCGCCGGCTCGCTCGGCCTGTGGGCCGCGGGCGGCAGCGCGGCCGCCGACACCGCCGCCGCCCTGCCCTCGCCCGACCACGTCGTCGTCGTGGTGCTGGAGAACCACGCCTACTCCCAGGTGATCGGCAGCTCCAGCGCGCCGTACGTCAACCACACCCTGGTGGCCGGCGGCGCGAAGCTGACCCAGTCCTACGCGCTCACCCACCCCAGCCAGCCCAACTACTACATGCTGTTCTCCGGCAGCGCCCAGGGCGTCACGGACGACAGCTGCGTGGACGTCGGCGCGCTCCAGGAGCCCAACCTCGCCTCCGAGCTGCTCGCCGCCAACCAGACCTGGGCCAGCTACAACGAGGGCCTGCCCGCGGTCGGCGCCACCGACTGCCGGGTCGACAACTACGCCCAGAAGCACAACCCGTGGTTCGGCTTCGGCAACGTGCCCACCTCCAGCGCCTACGGCATGGACGCCTTCCCGACCGACTTCACCACCCTGCCGAAGGTCTCCTTCGTCGTCCCGGACCTCTGCGACGACATGCACGACTGTTCGGTCGGCACCGGTGACACCTGGCTGCAGGACAACCTCGACGCCTACGCCCAGTGGGCCAAGAGCAACAACAGCCTGCTGGTGGTGACCTTCGACGAGGACAACCGGCTCGCCGGCAACCGCATCCCGACCATCGTCTACGGCGCCCACGTCGCCCCCGGCAGCTCCACCGCCACCCGGTACAACCACTACGACGTGCTGCACACCCTGGAGGACCTGGCCGGCGTCAACGCCCACGCCGGCAACTCCGCCGGGGCCTCCGACATCACCGGCATCTGGAACTGACGCCGGTGTACGTCGCGGACTCCCGCAGCTCGAAGGCCCCCGTCGCACCGGCCACCGGCCAGGTGCGGCGGGGCGCCGCCCTGCGCTCGGTGCCGGGGGCGGTCCTCGCCCTCGGCGCGGTCAGCATGGTCACCGACGTCTCCTCGGAGATGGTCAACGCCGTGCTGCCGCTCTACCTGCTCACCGGACTCGGCCTCTCCCCGCTCGGCTTCGGCCTGCTCGACGGCATCCAGAACGGATTCAGCGCCCTGGTCCGGCTGGTCGGCGGCCACCTCGCCGACCGCCGCGGCCGCGACGGGGCCGCCCGGCACAAGGCCGTCGCGGCCGTCGGCTACGGGCTGTCCGCGCTGTGCCGGCCGCTGCTGCTGTTCGTCCACACCGTGCCGCTGATCGGCGCCGTCATCGCCGTCGACCGCACCGGCAAGGGCCTGCGCACCGCCCCCCGGGACGCGATGATCTCGCTGGCCACCGAACCCGCCCACCGCGGCCGGGCGTTCGGCGTGCACCGGGCGATGGACACCGCGGGCGCCCTGCTCGGCCCGCTCACCGCCTTCCTGGTGCTGCGGCTGGCCGGCGGCCCGATGCTCGCCGACGGCGGCGAACGGCACGGCTACGACGCGGTGTTCACGGTCAGTGCCTGCGTCGCGGCCCTCGGCGTGCTGATTCTGCTGCTGTTCGTGCCGAACCGGCAGAGCGGCGAGGCGCCGTCCACCGCCACCCCCTCGCTGCGCAGCAGCCTCACCCTGCTGCGCCTGCCCGGACTGCGTCGGCTCACCCTGTGCGCCGTCCTGCTCGGGCTCACCACGGTCAGCGACTCCTTCCTGTACCTGCTGATCCAGCGCCGACTCGGCCTGTCCGTCAACCTGTTCCCGCTGCTGCCGCTCGGCACCGCGGCCGCCTTCCTGCTGCTCGCCGTCCCGCTCGGCGCGCTCGCCGACCGGATCGGGCACCGCCGCCTCTTCCTGCTCGGCCACGGGGTGCTGCTGCTCGGGTACGGGCTGCTGCTCTCGCCGCTGCGCGGGCTGCCCGCCGTGCTCTGCGTGCTGCTGCTGCACGGCTGCTTCTACGCGGCCACCGACGGCGTGCTCGCCGCCGCGGCGGCCGACGCCGTCCCCGCGGAACAGCGCGGCGCCGGGCTCGCCCTGGTCGGCACCGGGCAGGCGCTGGCCCGGTTCGCCTGCTCGCTGCTGTTCGGCGCGCTGTGGAGCGCGGTGGGCGGCCCGACCGCACTCGCCTGGTCCGCGGGCGCCCTGGCGCTGTGCGTGGCCGGAGCGGCGGCGGTGCTGCGCCGCTCGGAACCCGTCGCCGTGGAGGAAGGCCCGTGAACCCCGTGGTGGAGAGCCCGTGAACCCCGAGGGGAGCCCGTGAATCCCGTGGAGGAGAGCCCTGAACCCCGTAGTGGAGAGCCCGTGAACCTGCAGAACAACCGCAGCCGGGTGATCGTGCTGCTGATCGCCGTCCTGGTGCTCGGCGCGGTCGGCACCGGCGCCGTCCTCTACGCGGCCGACCGCGGCGCCGAGCGCGACCGAGCCCAGGCCGGCGGACCGGCCGTCGAACCCGGCCCGGTCTCGCTCCAAGTGCCCTCCAGTGGACGCCAGTTGCTGTTCCGCAGCATGGCCTGGGGGCCGCACCGGGACGAGATCACCAGCGTCCCCGCCGACCGCCCCGACGGCCCGCGCACCGCCTCCGGCACCCAGTGCCTGCGCTTCCACGCCGCCGCCGGCACCGGCATCTGCCTCCAGGCCCAGCACGGCGCGCTCGACGACACCTACCGCGCCGTCGTCCTGGACGACCACCTGCACGAACGGCGCTCCTTCCCCGCGGCCGGCATTCCCACCCGCTCCCGGGTCTCGCCGTCCGGACACCTCGCCGCCTGGACGGTCTTCGTCAGCGGCGACTCCTACGCGGGCACGAACTTCTCCACCCGCACCTCGATCGTCGACGTGCGGGACTGGAACCTGCGGGAGAACCTGGAGAACTTCGCCGTCGTCAAGGACGGCCACCCGTACCAGGCGCACGACGTCAACATCTGGGGCGTCACCTTCGCCGACGACAACACCTTCTACGCCACCCTCGCCACCTCCGGGCAGACCCACCTCGTCCGCGGCGACCTCGCCGCCCGCACCCTCACCACCCTGCACGACAACGTCGAGTGCCCCTCGCTCTCCCCGGACGGCACCCGCATCGCGTACAAGAAGCGCGTCCCCGGCCTGTCGTCCGACGCCCCCTGGCGGCTGTACGTCCTCGACCTGGCGACCGGCACCGAGACCGCCACCGCCGAGCAGCGCAACATCGACGACCAGGCGCTCTGGTCCGACACCGGGACGCTGCTGTACGCCCTGCCCGGGGACTACGGCGCCGACCTGTGGACCGTCCCGGCCGACGGCTCCGGCTCCCCGCGGCTGGTCACCAAGGCCGCCGTCGCCCCCGCCTACCTGGGCTGAGGAACTCTCCGCTAACGTCCCACGTCGAGCAGAGTGTGACGTCCCGGCCCGAGGTGCCGGCCGGACGTCCTGATCGAAGCGGGGGAACGAGCGAACCGTGGACGGCATCCCACCCGAGCGCGTGGTCACCGACTCCTGGCCGGTCCTGCACGGCCGACCGGTCCTGCGGCGCACCGTCGCCGTCGGACTCGTGCTGTGCGTGTCCGCCGGCGCCGCCCTGATCGTGCGCGGCGTCAACGCGCTCACCGTCGGCCGGGTCGGGCGGGAGACCGACCGGGACCGCGCCGAGCGGCTGGCGGGCCTCCACCCCTCCCAGCACCCCGGCGCGGGCCGCTACTACGTCCCGGTCGGGGCCGTCTACACCCGCACCTCGGACGGGGCGCCGGTCGCCTACCTCCACTACCGGCTCGGCGGCGGCAAGGAGCCCGGCCTCGGCGACTTCCTGCACACCTACGACCTCCCGGCACCCGGGCCGGCCGCCCCGCTGCCGCCGGACCTCGCGGCCGCCCTCGGGGGCGACGAGCCTGCCGAGGCCCCGGAGCTGCCGGAGCTGCCGGCGGAGTCGGTGGGGTCGACGACGGGGTCGGCAGGGTCGGCAGGGTCGGTGGGGGATTCGGGAGCGCCCTCGCCCTCAGGGGCCGCGTCCGCGTCCGCCTCCGCTGCCGTGGTGGATCCGGGGGCCGGTGTCGCGCCGATGGCCGTTCCGGCGGATCCCGCCTCGGCCGACCCCGACCCGGACGGCTCCGGGGGCGCCGCACCGGACGCCGGTACGGACGACGGGGCGGACGACGGCTCCGGCGGCGCCGCGCACGTCCCCGAGGACGGCACCCCCGACCCGGGCCCCACGCCGACCTGGACACCGACCACCAGCCCCTCTGCCGTCCCCACCCGCGCCCCCTCGGCCCGCCGGATCTACGTGGCGGCCGTTCGGGGCGGGCTGCCCGGCGCCGCCGACATCTACATCCGCGCCACCGGCTGAGCCCGGACACGTCCGCGCCCCGCCGGCCACTGGCCGACGGGGTGGGGACGGGAGCGGAGGCGGTGGGCCGTCAGCGGGCGACCGCCGGCGCCCGGCGCTCGGGTGCGGGGACCGAGGCGAGGGCCGAAACGGGTGCCGGGGCCGAGGTCGCCGGAGCGGTGGCCGGACCGGCCACCGGGGTGGTCCGCCGGGCCGGGGCCTGGCCGATCAGCATCGCGCCGAGCGCCAGCACCAGCCCCAGCACCTGCCAGGGGGTGAGCGTCTGGCCGAGCACCACCAGGCCGCCGACGGTGGCCACCACCGGGTTGACCAGCCCCAGGAAGGACACCGGACCGGCGCCGAGCCGCTCGATGCCGCGGAACCACAGCACGTAGCCGAGCGCGGTGCTGAACAGGCCGAGGTAGGCGAAGCCCGCGAGGTTGGCGGCGCTCAGCGCCGGCGGTGCGCCCTCGACCAGCGCCGCCAGCGGGACCAGGAAGACCGAGCCGGCCAGCAGCTGCCAAGCGGTGAGGTCGATCATGGTGGCGCCCTCGGGGCGGCCCCAGCGGCGGGTCAGCACGGTGCCCGTGGCCATCAGGCCGATCGCGGTGACCATCGCGGCGATGCCGATGCCGTCCAGCTTCGCGCCGCTCTTGAGCACCAGCAGCGCCACCCCGGCGACCCCGACCAGGCCGGCGAGCAGCGCCCGCCGTCCGGGCCGGACCCGGAGCACCCCGACCGAGAGCCCGGCGACCAGCAGGGGCTGGATCGCCCCGATGGTGGCCGCCACGCCGCCGGGCAGGCGGTAGGCGCCGACGAAGGTGAGTGGGAAGAACAGCCCGATGTTGAGCATCCCGAGCACCGCCGCACGCCCCCACCAGCGCCCCTTGGGCAGCTTGCGACCGATCAGCAGCAGGAGCACCCCGGCGGGCAGCGCCCGCAGCGCGGCGAGCAGCAGCGGGCGGCCCTCGGGCAGCAGCTGGGTGGTGACCAGGTAGGTGGTGCCCCAGGCGGCCGGGGCGAGTGCGGCGGTGACGGCGATCCCTGCGCGCTTGCGGTCCATGGCGGTTCCCAATCCCCTCAACGTTGACTATCTGAACGTTGAGATATTTCTACGCCCGGGATCGGCGAACGTCAAGTATGTGAATGTTAAGATATCTGGACCGGCAACACCTGGCCGTCCGAGGGAGATGACCGAGCATGCAGCAGCGCGACACCGTCGACGACATCGCCGACCAGTGGGCCAGGAACCGCCCCGACCTGCCGATGGAGGCCATGGCCCTGATCGGCCGGCTGCGGCGGCTCAACGTCCGGGTCGACAATGCCCTGCGCGAGTACTTCCTCACCTGCGGGCTGGACCCCTCCGAGTTCGACGTCCTCGCCACCCTCCGCCGCTCCGGCGAGCCCTACGAGCTGAACGCCCGCGCCCTGCTCAAGTCCGCGATGGTCACCTCCGGCGCCATCACCAACCGGGTCGACAAGCTCTCCGCCAAGGGCCTGGTCGAACGCAACCCCTGCCCCACCGACCGTCGCGCCGTCCTGGTCCGGCTCACCCCGGCCGGCAAGGACCTCATCGACGCCGCCCTCCCCGGGCACATCCGCAACGAGGAGAGCCTCCTCGCCGCCCTCGACGCCGACGAACGCGCCCAGCTCGACACCCTGCTGCGCAAGCTCCTCATCGCCCACGGCGACACCGAACCCCTGGGCTGACGGCCGGGTCGTTCGCGTGACCACCACCTCCCGGCCGCGTTAGACCAGCAGGACGACGCGCCGGAGGAGACGCCCGATGAAGCACAGGACCCCCAGGGACATCGCCGTCGACGACCAGCTGCGGGCGGCCGGGGTGGAGGGCGCCCAGTGGCTCGCCGCCGCCGGGTGGGGGCCGCCGGTGAAGGTGCCGCTGCAGAACGCGGCCAAGTGGCAGCGGGAGACCAGGGAACGGATGCTCGCCGCGCAGGAGGACGAGTCCTGCACCTGGTGCGACCACCTGCTGCACGGCGGCCCGCAGCCCGTCGTCGTCCACGCCGAGCACCCCACCCACCTGGTCTGCCGCGTTTGCTCGATCACCGCCCGCCCCCACCGCCGCTGCGCGGACTGCGGCGAGCCGGCCGGCTCGTCCTCCCGGCTCGACGGCCGCGAGGACGTCTGCATGGGCGCGGTGGCGATCTACACCCGCCTCCGCTGCCCCGCCTGCTTCCGCCGCGACCCACTCAACGGGACCTTCGGTACGGGTGGGGGGTGAGTCGGCCTTGTTCTGGCTCAGGCACCTTTCGGCCGTCGAACGACGCGAGTTGGTCGCCGATCTGCGTCGAGTGCTGATCGAATGGCGCGCCACCGCCCGGGTGCTCGCGGATCCCGAGCTGACGGCAGAGCTCAGCAGGCCACTTCCCGGCGACGACCACGGCGAGGTGGTCGGGCCGTGAGTCGAGGCGCGATCAGAGCTGAGCGACCAGCGCGTAGCGCTCGTCCGCCACCGGGCCGCCCCACAGCTCCGCGTCCCCGCTGAGCGGCTCGACGCGCAGCTCCGCCACCAACGGGCGCACCGCAGCGGCGAGTTCGTCCGCGCCCACGCCGCCGCCCCAGGGCAGGCGCTCCGCCCCGGCGGCGTACGGCGCCGCCTGCTCGCCCGCCTCCCGCCAGCGGCCCTCGACCAGCACCAGCCGCCCGCCGGGGCGCAGCAGCCGCACCCAGGCGCGCAGCGCCCGCTCCGGCTCGGGCAGGGTCCAGACCAGGTGGCGCGACAGCACCACGTCGAAGCCGCCCGCCCGCACCGGCGGCGCGCCCGCGTCCCCCACCAGGAACCGCCCCGCCAGCCCGGCCGCCGCCAGCTTCGCCCGGGCTCGTGCGACCATCCGCGGCGCCAGGTCCACTCCCGTCACCCGGTGCCCGTCCGCCGCCACCAGCTCGGCCAACGACCCCGTCCCGCACCCGACATCGAGCACCTCCACCGGCTCACCCGGCAGCCACCCCCGCAACCGCCGCCCCCACGCCGCCCGCGTCACCGCCGCCCGCAAGCCGTGGTCCGGCTCCTCGTCGAAGGCCGCCGCGGCCGCGTCCCAGTAATCCGCGATGCCCCGCCCGGAATCCGTCATGCCGCCCATCCTCCCCGCCACCACCGACATCCGGCCGCGCTTCCTCGGACGCCGCACCCGCCCTCAGGCTCCGGTGCGGAGGGCCGGGGGCTGCCAGTCGTAGATCGCCGTGGTGCGGCCGAGGAGGGTGCGGGTGGGGAGGAGGCCGGCCAGGGTGAGGGTGGTGGTGCGCAGGAGGGTGGCGGCGGGGGTGTGGAGGGCGACCAGGCTGCCGGTGCGGCGGGAGGCGGTGGCGACGGCGGTGGTGCGGGGGAGCCGGGCGGCGGTGTAGGCGGGGAGGGTGGTGACGGGGTCGGTGGCGGGGGTGAGCGGGGAGGCGAGGACGAGGGCGTCCTCGATGGCCTGGCAGGCGCCCTGGCCGAGGAAGGGGCACATGGCGTGGGCGGCGTCGCCGAGGAGGGCGACCCGGCCGTGGTGGTGGGCGGGCAGGGGGTCGGCGAGTTCCCGGACGTCGTTGCGGAGCAGCCGGTCGGGTTCGGCGAGGGCGAACAGTTGGGGGACGGGGGCGCACCAGTCGCCGAAGAGCCGCTGGAGTTCGGCCCGTTCGTCGGTGGCGCGGGCGCCGGCCGGGGCGAGGGCGGCGCCGTAGACGTAGACCCGGTCCTCGGCGAGCGGGGCGATACCGGCGAGGCGGCCGGGGCCCCAGACCTCGCCGGCGGCGGCCGGTCGGCGGTCGGGGGTGACGATGGCGCGCCAGGTGGTGAAGCCGCTGTAGCGCGGGCCGGGGTGGTGGGGGAAGAGCAGGCCGCGGGTGGCGGAGTGGATGCCGTCGGCGGCGACGACGAGCGCGGCCTCCTGGTCGCCCTCGCCGGTGCGGACGACGGCGGGCCGCCGGTCGTCGCCCGGGTCGGTGACGGTGGCGGGGGAGCCGGTGCGGACGGTGCCCTCCGGCAGGGCGTCGACCAGGGCGGCGATCACCTCGGCGCGGGCGACGGCGGCGACGGTGTCGCCGAAGTGGGTCCGGACGGCGGCGCTGGTGGTGCGGACGAGCCAGCGGCCGGAGGGGTGGCGGATGCCGACGGCGGGGTGGGCGGTGGCGCGGGCGCGTAGTCGGGGGCCGACGCCGAGCCGGTCGAGGGCGCGCAGGGCGTTGGGGGCGAGAGCGAGTCCGGCGCCGACGGGTTCCAGGCTCGCGGCGCGTTCGTGGACGGTGGCGGGGATGCCCTGCCGGTGCAGGGCGAGGGCGGCGGTGAGGCCGCCGATGCCGCCGCCGATGACGATCGCCCGGTGCTGGCCCATGAGGGACTCCTGTTCTCCCACGATCCTGGCCACTACAGCTGTAGTGGCCACTGTTCAGCACCGTACTACACGTGTAGTGGGCCGTAAACTACGGCTGTAGTGAGTTGGGTAGCCGCCGAGGAAAGGCCATGATCGAACCCATGACGCCCCCGCGCCTGACGCCCCCGCGCCCGACCCTGATCGCCGACGCCGCCATCGACCTGATCGCCGAGGCGGGCCTGCGCGGACTCACTCACCGTGCCGTGGACGACGCCGCCGGCCTGTCCGTCGGCTCGACCTCCAACCTGGCCCGGACCAGGGCCGCCCTGCTGGAACTCGTGCTCAACCGGATCGTCGAGCGGGAGACCGCCGACCACCCGGTCTTCGCCGAGGGCGAGCGGCCCCGGGCGGCCGCACCGGCCCGCGCGCTGCTGGCCGAGGTCGGCGCCGAGGTGCTGTTCCAGGCGCTCACCAGCGGTCGCAGGCTCACCCTGGCCCGACTGGAACTCGCCCTGGAGGCCACTCGCCGGCCTGAACTGCGGGTCGTCTACGACCGGTTGGGTGCCCGCTTCGCCGAGCTCGGCGCCGCCCTGCTCGCCGCGGCCGGCTCCACCGACCCCGAGGGCGACGCCCGCCGGCTGGTCCGCTGGTGCGACGGCGTGCTGTTCAACGCGACCGCGGGCAGCGGGCACTGGCACGTGCCGATGCCGGAGGAGCTGCGCGGGGAGATCGACCGCTACCTCACCGCTCTGCTGGGCGAGGAGGGTTGACGAGGGGGCGCTGTTCCGGGCGTCCCCCTATACTCCCCCTGCCCGATCAGGCAGGGGGAGACATGCTGGACTTGATGGAGATGGCACTGGTGCTCATGGCCGGTGTCGCGTTGCTGCTGCGGCTGGCGACGCTTCCGGTGCTGGTGCGGGCTCAGACGGCCACGCGCCGGAGGATGGCGGCGGCCGCGGGCGTGGACGCGACCGGGGGTGCGCCGGGCGGCCTCGGCGCGACCTTCGGCGAGCTGGCGATCGGTCTGGTCGTCGGCGTGGCGGCGCTCCTCCTGGTGGGCGTCGAGGACCACCACAGCTACGAGCTCTTCTCCCGGCCGTTCGACCTCGACAGGTCCGTGTACATCGCCTTCGAGTGGCACATCCCCCGGGCCTCGGCGCAGGCCTGGTACGTCGCCCTCTTCGTCGTGCTCCTGCTGCTCTGGCTGGTGCTCTGGTACCTGACCCAGCGCAAGCTGCTGACCAACGGCCTGCCCGAGGAGGTCTGGACGTCCGGGTCGACCCAGGTCCGGCTGATCGGACTGGTGCTGCTCCGTGCGGCGATCGGCGTGTTCCTGCTGCCGGTCGGCCTGCTCTCCTCCGCCCTGGTCTGCCAGGTGGTCGCCCTGCTGGTGAGCCGCAACCCCAAGCCGGTCGGCGCGGCCGCGGCCGGGGACCCGCAGGCGCGGGCGTTCCAGGCGGCGCAGGCCGCCGAGGCGTTCCAGGCCGCGATGGCCGGGCAGAACCCGTACGCGCCCACCGCGCAGCCCCCGGCCGCCCCGCCGCAGGCGCCGTACGTCCAGCCGCAGGCTCCGCAGGGCCCGTACGTCCCACCGCAGTTCACCCCGCCCGCCCCGCCGGCCCCGACCGCCCCGCCGGTGGTGTCCGCCCCGCCCGTCGGCAGCCCGCTGGGCGCGCACGAGCCCCGCACTATCGGCGGCTACCAGCTGCTCGGCCGGATCGGCTCCGGCGGCATGGGCACCGTCTACCTCGCCCAGCGGCAGGGCTCCGCCACCCAGGTCGCGCTCAAGACCATCAACCCCGAACTCCTCGCCGAGGGTGACCTGTTGCGCCGCTTCCAGCGCGAGGCCGAGGTGCTGGCGATGGTCCCCGGCGCCTACACCGCCCGGGTGCTCGACACCGGGGTGGACGCCGGACGCCCGTACCTGGCCATGGAGTTGCTGGACGGCCGCCCGCTCGACGCCCACCTGCGCGAGCAGGGCCCGATCCGCTCCGCCGAGGCGCTGCACGCCCTGGCCCTGGCGCTGGCCGTGGCACTGTCCGGGGTGCACCGGCTCGGACTGGTGCACCGGGACCTCAAGCCGGCCAACATCATGCTGACCACCGCCGGCCCGCGCCTGCTGGACTTCGGCATCGCGGCGATCGTGGACGGCACCCGGCTGACCGCCACCGGCGGCGGCCCGGGCACCCTGACGTACATGGCGCCGGAGCAGTTCGGCGACGAGCGGGTCGGCCCGGCGGCCGACGTGTGGGCCTGGGCGTGCTGCGTGGTCTGCGCGGCGTACGGCGTCAGCCCGTTCGCGGCGACCAACACGGGCGCGGTGATCCGCCGGATCGTGGAGAGCGGGCCCGAGCCCGCCGCGCTGGCGGCGGTCCAGGCCCTCGACCCGGAGCTCGCGGCCGTCGTCACCCGCGCCCTGGCCATCGACCCGGCCCGGCGCCCGGCGGACGGTACGGCCCTGCTGGCGGCGCTGGCGGCGGCCCGGTCGACGGCCCCCGACCCCGCCGCCCTGCACGAGCAGATCACCCGGGGCTGGCAGACGCTGGCGCTCTGAACGGGTCCGCGCCCCGGGCCCGTCGGCCCGCCGCTACCCGGCGACCGTGACCGTCACCTCGGCCTCGTGCCGCACCGGGAAGTTCACCGAGTTGGCGATGAAGCACCCCCGGTTCGCCGCCGCGTGCAGGGAGAGCGCCCGCTCCACCATCCCCGGCTCGGCGACCTCGACCTGCGGGTGCAGCACCACCGAGGTGAAGCGCACACCCTCCTGGGTCACGGTCATGGTGCCCGCCGGCCGGTCCGCGTACGCGGTCACCACGACCCCGTTCACCGCGCACTGGTGCAGGTACGACAGCAGATGGCACTGGGCGAGCGAGACCAGCAGCAGTTGCTCCGGGTTCCAGCGGGCCGGGTCGCCGCGGAAGGCGGGGTCGGCGGAGCCGGGGATGCCCGGCAGGCCCTCGGCCGACACCTCGACGTCGCGGGCGTAGGCCCGGTAGTCGCTGGTGCCGGTGCCCCGGTTGCCGGTCCAGTTGATCTCGGCGCTGTACTCGTACTGCTTGGCCATGGGGGTGCCTCCGTGGGAAGGGGGTGTCCCCGGACAGTCAACCGCAACGGGCCGCCCGCGCGGGGCTCATCCGGCGGCCGTGACGCGGGCGAGCACGGCGTCGGCGCAGTCCGCCACCGAGGTCCGCGAGGTGTCGACCACCAGGTCGTACGCCACGCCCTCGTGCACCATCGATGCCTGCGCGGCGGCCATCCCGGCGACCCGGTCGCCGCGCGCGGCCTCGCGGGCCGCGGCCACCGCCGGGTCGCAGCGCACGCCGACCCAGAGCACGTCCAGGCCCTCCAGCGCCGTGCGCCAGCGCTGCTGCGAGGCGGCCCCGCCGAGGAAGACCTCGTCCACCAGGACCGGGGCCCCGGCCCGGGCCATCGCCGCCACGCCGACCGACCAGGCGGCGTCCAGCCGGGCGAAGACCGGCCCGACGGCCACCGTGCCGTCGCCGTCCTCCAGCCCGCCGATGCCTCCGTCGCCGCCGAGCAGCCACGGCGGCAGCGCGTCCACCATGGTGTCCGCGCCGAGGTGCAGCCAGGGCTCCGGCAGCAGCTCCTGCAGGCGCCGGGCGATGCTCGACTTCCCGGAGCTGGAGCCGCCGTTGAGGACGATCACATGCATGCGCGCATCCTAAGGAGGAAAGCCCTCAGGAAGCAGCCGAATTGAACGCCGCCGACTTGAACGCCGCCGCGGCCCCCGCGAACGACGCCGCCAGCCCGGGCGCCCCGGCCCAGTGCAGGTGCAGGTAGGAGGCGTGCACGTTCCCGGCGGCGAAGCCCTCGGTGCGCGGCCCGGTCGGCAGGCGCCAGCCCCAGGCCGGGTGCTCGCCCGCGCCCGGTTCGCAGACCGTCCGGTGGAACTCGTGCCCGCGCAGCCGGGTGCCGGCCGGGGCGAGCGGGGAGTCGTGCAGGGCGACGGCCTCCCGGTAGCCGAGGGTGAGCCGTTCGGTCATCCGGGCCTCGGTGTCCAGCACGCCGCACATCGGCAGTCCGTCCAACTCCCGCCCCAGGTACAGCAGCCCGGCGCACTCGGCGGCGATCGGCCCGCCCGCCGCCGCGAACTCCGCGATGGCCCGCCGTAGTTCGGCGTTCCCGCTCAACTCCCGTACGTACAGCTCCGGGAACCCGCCGCCGATGACCAGCCCGGCGGTGCCCGCCGGCAGTGCGGTGGCGTGCAGCGGGTCGAAGGGGACGACCTCCGCGCCCGCCGCGCCGAGCAGTTCGGCGTTCTCGGCGTACGAGAAGGAGAAGGCCGCGCCGCCGGCCACCGCGATCCGCGGCCGCCCGCCGACCGGCGTCACCTCGACCGAGGCGTCCCACGGCTCGGCGTCCAAGTCCGGAGCCGTACGGGCGAGTTCCAGCACCGCGTCCAGGTCCACCGAAGCCGCCACCAGCTCGCCCATGTCGGCAACGGCCTGCAACGCCTCTGCCGAGCGCTCCACCGCCGGGATCAGTCCGAGGTGCCGGGACGGCGTGGCCACGGCCGCCGAGCGGCGCAGCGCGCCCAGCACCGGCACGCCGGAGCCCTCCTCCAGGGCCTCCCGCAGCAGCTGCTCGTGCCGGTCGGAGGCGACCCGGTTGAGGATCACCCCGGCGAGCCGCACCTGCGGGTCCCAGGAGGCGAAGCCGTGCACCAGCGCGGCCACCGAGCGGGACTGCGAGGAGCCGTCCACCACCAGCACCACGGGGGCCCGCAGCAGCTTGGCGACGTGCGCGGTGGAGGCCAGCTCCCCGCGCCCGGACGCCCCGTCGAACAGGCCCATGACGCCCTCGACCACCGCGACGTCCGCCCCGGCTGCCCCGTGCAGGAACAGCGGCGCGATCCGTTCCGGACCGCACATGAAGGCGTCCAGGTTGCGGCCCGGGCGCCCGGCGGCGAGCCCGTGGTAGCCCGGGTCGATGTAGTCGGGGCCGACCTTGTGCGGCGACACCGCCAGCCCGCGCGCGGTCAGTGCCGCGATCAGGCCGGTGGCGACGGTGGTCTTGCCGGCGCCCGAGGAGGGCGCGGCGACGACGAGGCGGGGGACGTTGCTCAAGAGGTCACCACTCGATACCGCGCTGGCCCTTGCGGCCGGCGTCCATCGGGTGCTTGACCTTGGTCATCTCGGTGACCAGGTCCGCGACTTCGGTCAGCGCCTCGGGCGCGTACCGGCCGGTGATGACGACGTGCTGGCTGCCGGGGCGGTCCTTGAGCACCGAGACGACCTCCGCCGGGTCGATCCACCCCCAGTGCATCGGGTAGGTGAACTCGTCCAGCACGTAGAAGCGGTAGGTCTCGGCGGCGAGGTCGCGCTTGACCTGCTCCCAGCCCTCCTTGGCCGCCTCCTCGCTGGTCATCTCCTGCTCGGCGGAGCGCTGGATCCAGGACCAGCCGGAGCCCATCTTGTGCCAGTCGACGGTGCCGCCCTCGCCGGAGGCGCCGAGCACGCGCAGCGCGTTCTCCTCGCCGACCTTCCACTTGGCGGACTTCACGAACTGGAACACCCCGACCGACCAGCCCTGGTTCCAGGCCCGCAGCGCCATGCCGAAGGCGGCCGTGGACTTGCCCTTCCCGGGGCCGGTGTGCACGGCGGTGATCGGCTGGGTACGGCGCTGACGGGTCGTCAGGCCGTCGTCGGGAACGCTCTCGGGGACACCCTTGGGCATGTCGGCTCAGGCCGCCTTTCGCATCGAAGTGGTCGAACGGTTCGCGCGGACGAGCGAGGCCACGCCCTCCGCGCGCAGCTCGTCCAGGCTGACGGCGCTGCCGCCGAGCAGCCCGGCCAGGGTGCGGGCCAGGCCCAGTCGGACCGGTCCGGACTCGCAGTCCAGCACCACGCTCGCGGTGCCCTGGGCGGCGAACAGGGTGGCCGCCCGCTGGGAGCGGGCGAGCGCGTCCCGCCCGCCGGTGGCCCGGCCGTCGGTCACCACGACCAGCAGCGGGCGCCGGTTCGGGTCGCGCAGCCGCTCGACCCGCAGCACCTCGTGGGCGCGCAGCAGACCGGCCGCCAGCGGGGTGCGCCCGCCGGTGGGCAGGGTCTCCAGCCGGGCGGCGCCGACCTCCACCGAGGAGGTGGGCGGCAGCGCCAGTTCGGCGTCCGCGCCGCGGAAGGTGATCATGCCGATCTTGTCCCGGCGCTGGTAGGCGTCCATCAGCAGCGACAGCACCGCGCCCTTGACGGCGGTCATCCGCTGTCGGGCGGCCATCGAGCCGGAGGCGTCCACCACGAACAGCACCAGGTTGGACTCCCGCCCCTGGCGCACCTGTTCGCGGAAGTCGTCCTTGTGCAGCACCAGCGCCCGGCCGGCCCGCCCGCGCGCCACCTGGTGCGGCGCGGCGGCCTGGAGGGTCGCGGTCAGGTGCAGCCGGCTGAGGGTGCCCTGCGGGCGGCGGGCCCGGACGGTGTGCCCGCCGGTGGTCTCGGCGGGGGAGCGGCGGCCCTGGGCGCCGTGGCCGGTGCCCTGCACGGTGAACAGCCGCGTCCGGTACGGGTCCCCGGCCGCGACCGGCGCCGACTCCCGTGCGGGGGAGGGGTGTTGGGCCGGTACGGGCTGCGGCTCGGGCGCCTCGGCGTCCTCCGGGGCGGACGCCTCCGGAGCGCCGCCGTCGGCCGGCTCGGGCGCGCCGCCACCGTCGGGGCCGCCGTCACCCGGGCCACCGTCACCGCCGCCGTCCGGGCCGTCGCCTCCGGGCTCCGGCCCGTCGTCCTCCGGCTCCGGCTCCTCCGGCTGGGCGTGCTCCTCCAGGGTGCGGTCCAGCTGCTCCTCGTCCAGCCCGGGGGCGTCGAAGGGGTTGCGCCGGCGCCGGTGCGGCAGGGCCAGCTGGGCGGCCTTGCGGACGTCCTCCTCCAGCACCTCCGTCCGCCCGGCCCAGGCGGCCAGCGCGACGGCGGTGCGGGCCATCACGATGTCCGCGCGCAGCCCGTCCACCTCGAACGCGGCGCACACCGCCGTGATCTGACGCAGCGCCACATCCGTCAGCTCGACCTTGGGGAGCAACTCCCGTGCGGCGGTGATGTGTTCGGCAAGCTCCCGCTCCTCCGCCGCGAACCGCGCCGCGAAACCGGCCGGATCGGCGTCGTAGGCGAGCCGGCGCCGGACCACCTCGGCGCGCTCGGCCGGCTCCCGGGTGGCGGCGATCTCGACGGTCAGGCCGAAGCGGTCGAGCAGCTGCGGCCGCAGCTCGCCCTCCTCCGGGTTCATGGTCCCGACCAGCAGGAACCGCGCCGCGTGCCGCACCGACACGCCCTCGCGCTCGACGTAGGAGCGGCCCATCGCGGCGGCGTCCAGCAGCAGGTCCACCACGTGGTCCTGGAGCAGGTTCACCTCGTCGATGTACAGCACCCCGCGGTGCGCCTTGGCGAGCAGTCCGGGCTCGTACGCCTTGACGCCCTCGGCCAGCGCGCGCTCCAGGTCGAGCGAGCCGACGATCCGGTCCTCGGCCACGCCGACCGGCAACTCGACCAGCTGGGAGGGCCGTTCGTGACTCCCGACAGCGGTGTGCGGCCCGTCCGGGCACTGCGGGTCCGGCCCGGCCGGGTCGCAGGCGAACCGGCAGCCGTCCACCACGGCGATGGCGGGCAGCAGCCCGGCCAGCGCGCGCACCATGGTCGACTTCGCGGTGCCCTTCTCGCCGCGCACCAGCACGCCGCCCACGGCCGGGGAGACCGCGTTCAGCAGCAGCCCGAGCCGCAGGTCGGCCATCCCGACGATCGCGGTGAACGGATAGCGGACCTCACTCATGCGTCACTCCCAGGTGCTCCGGGCAGGAGGAACGGCAGCGATCCGGCCGCCGGCACCCCGCCCTCGATCAGCTTCCACAGCGCGTCGGTGTCCGCGTGCTCCTCGATCAGGTCGCCCAGCCGGTCCAGCCGGGCCTCGCGCGCCTCGGCGAACGAGGTGTCCGGTGCCGGCACGAACGCCCGGCCCGCCAAGTCGGCGACCTCGCGCAGGAGTTCACGGCGGAAGCCGTCGTTCTCCAGCGCGCCGTGCCAGGTGGTGCCCCAGACCGAGCCGACCCGGCAGCCGTCCAGGAAGGGAACACCCCCCTCGACGTCCACCATCCCGTGGTGGATCTCGTACCCCTCGACCCGCTGCCCGTACGCCTCGCCGACCGGCCGCGCCAGCACCTTCTCGACACCGAAGCGCACCCGGGTCGGCAGCAGCCCGAGCCCCTCGACCAGACCCGCCCTCGACTCCACCTCGTCCTCGATCGAGTGCGCCAGCATCTGGTAGCCGCCGCACACCCCGAGCACCGGCCGCCCGGCCGCCGCCCGCGCCTTGAGCGCCGGCTCCAGGCCGCGCTCGCGCAGCCAGGCGAGGTCCGCCACCGTCGCCCGGGTGCCGGGCAGCACCACCAGGTCGGCGTCGGCCAGCTCCTCCGGCCGGGTCGCCCAGCGCACCAGCACGCCCGGTTCCTGGGCCAGCGCGTCCAGGTCGGTGAAGTTCGACAGCCTCGGGAAGCGCACCACGGCGACCCGCAGCACGTCCGCGCCCAGCGGCCCGCGCCCGTCCACCCGGTCCACCACGGTGGACAGGTCCAGCGAGTCCTCGGCGTCCAGCCACAGGCCCGGCAGCATCGGCAGCGTGCCCAGCACCGGACGGCCGGTCAGCTCGTGCAGCATCTCCAGCCCGGGCGCCAGCAGCCGGGCGTCGCCGCGGAACTTGTTGACGAACCAGCCGGCCACGTGCCGCTGGTCCTCCGCCGACAGCAGCGCCAGCGTCCCGTACATCGCCGCGAACACCCCGCCCCGGTCGATGTCCCCGACCACCACCACCGGCAGCGCGGCGGCCGTGGCCAGCCCCATGTTGGCGATGTCCCGGTCCCGCAGGTTGATCTCGGCGGGGGAGCCGGCGCCCTCGCACACCACCACGTCGTAGCGGGCGCGCAGATCGGCCAGACACTCCAGCGCCCGCTCCAGCAGGACGGGCTTGCGCTCCCGGTAGTCCAGCGCGCCCACCTCGGCCACCGGCCTGCCGAGCAGCACCACCTGGCTGCGGCCGTCCGCGCCCGGCTTGAGCAGCACCGGGTTCATCGCCGCCTCCGGCTCCACCCGGGCGGCCTGCGCCTGCATCGCCTGGGCACGGCCGATCTCGGCGCCGTCGGCGGTGACGAAGGAGTTCAGCGACATGTTCTGCGCCTTGAACGGCGCCACCCGCACGCCCTGCCGGGCCAGCCAACGGCAGATCCCGGCCGTCACCACGCTCTTGCCCGCGTCCGAGGTCGTCCCCGCGACCAACAGTGCGTTGCTCATGCGCCCGCCTCGCTACACTCGGCAGGCGCTTCGCACAACGCGCACCTTCCGATGATGAACTCGCTGCGCTCGCTCATTCGCCCGCCCCGCACAACGCGCACCCTCCGATGATGAACTCGCTGCGCTCGCTCATGCCCCACCCTTCTTCCTCATCAGCATCCGCAGCAGGACGTGCCCCGCGACCGTCGTACCCAGCGCCAGCGCGCCCACCCGCCGGGACAGCGTGCAGGCCCGCTCGATGTCGTCCACCGTCACCGGACGCAACTCCGCACCCAGGACCGGCCGGTGCTCCACCCGCTCCCCGTACTGCAACGTCCCGCCCAGCCGGACCCCGACCGCCCCCGCGAAGGCCGACTCGGCCTGGCCCGCGTTCGGGCTCGGGTGCGCGGAGCCGTCCCGGCGCCAGACCCGCCAGGCGGTCCGGGGCTCGGGCGCGGCGGCCACCGTCAGCAGGGCCGTCAGCCGGGCACCCGGCCAGCCCGCCACGTCGTCCAGCCGGGCCGAGGCCCAACCGAAGCGGGCGTAGCGGGGCGAGCGGTGGCCCACCATCGCGTCCAGGGTGTTCACCGCGCGGAACGCCAGCAGCCCCGGCGTGCCCGCCAGGGCACCCCAGGCCAGTGCGTTCACCACGGCATCCGCCGTGTTCTCCGCCACCGACTCGACCACCGCCCGGGCGATCTGCTGCCCGTCCAGCGCGCTCGGATCCCGCCCGCACAGATGCGGCAGTCGCTCCCGGGCCGCCGTCAGATCGCCTACGGCCAGCGAGCGTCCGATGGTGCGGGCCTCCCGGGTCAGCGAGGTGCCACCGAGCACCGTCCAGGTCGCCGCCGCCGCCAACGCGGCCCGGCCCAGCGGACGGCGCCCGACCGTACGGTCCAGGGCCAGCGCGCCGGCCGCCACCGCACCCACGCACACCGCGGTGTACCCGGCACCGGCCGTCCGGTCGTCGCGCCACAGCCGCCGCTCCAGCCGCCCCGCGGCCGTGCCGAACAGGGCGACGGGGTGCCCGCGGCGCGGGTCGGCGTACCGGGCGTCGGCGGCGTAGCCCGCGAGCGCGCCCAGGCCGAAGGCGGCGGCCCGGGTCAGCGGGCGCACAACAACGAAAGGCTGGGAATCCAACCGGGCGGGGCAGCCTGCATCGCGTGGGTGTCCTCACTCAGGGTCCGCGCCCTGGATCGACGTACCGGGGGCGAGAGTCTCCTGGCTTCCGGGTCCGACGCACCCCCGGGCCTTCCAGCGGCCCCTGACGGGCCGCCGTGGCACTCTCCGAGCGTGCTCCCCGGTGACAGTGGCGGGACCGCGCCGGACTCGCACCGGCTTCCTCTCCATGCCTCCGTTTGGCCCCAGGATCCCATCACGCGCCCGAACCGGGAGTCAACCGAGGTCACGGAGGGGTTGGTCACACGACGAGCCCGCCCCCGCCCTGTGCGATCGCCCAGCCCCACGACGGGCCCGGCGCCCCCGCTTCGTGCGTTCGGCGGCTGGGGCCGCGCCGCGGGCCACGCCTACGGTTCGGCCATGCGCCGCAGAAAGCCCCCCGCCGCCGCCCCCACCCCGGTGCCGTTCTCACCGGAGGCCGCCCGGGCCCACCGAACCGGCCTAGGGCTGACCCCCGAGCAGGTCGCCGAGGGCATGGCCGCACACGGCGTCCGACTGCTCCCCGGCCACGTCCTCGCCTGGGAGGACGGCGTGCTGCGCCCCGGCGAGACCGAGTTCATCGCCCTCGCCCGCGCCCTCTGGTGCCCGGCCGCCGCCCTGATGCCCGGCCCCCCGGTCACCCTGCGCGACCACCGCCTCGCCCGGGAACTCCCCCCGGAGACCGTCGCCGAACGGGTCGGCATCCCCCTCCCCACCTACCGCCAGGCCGAACTGACCGGCCACTGGGACGGCGACCCCGACCAGACCCACGCCCTCGCCCAGGTCCTCGGCCTGTGTCTCACCGAACTGATCGAAGCCACCGGCCGCCGCGAGGCCCTCGACACCCTGCTCCGCCAATGCGTGGCCGGCCGCTGGCAACCCCACCTCCGCCCGATCGCCCACCTCGTCCCCGTCCCCGAACCCGACCTCGCCGCCGTCCTCCCCGTCCTCCACCAGGAACACCACATCCCCTCCCACTGGGGCACCACCACCCACCCCACCACCCCCACCCCACCCCTCACCCCCCGCTTCTGGCACCTCCTCAGCACCCACCACCCCACCATCCCCGTCTGACCACACCACCCCACAAACACCAACCCCCCCCACACCAACCCCCCACCCCCACCACCCC
>NZ_JBEZXE010000020.1:0-134483 GCF_040637885.1 Kitasatospora sp. NPDC028055
GCCCCCCCCGCCCCCCGGGGGGGGGCCCCCCCCCCCCCCGGGCCTCCGGCGTTCCCGCACCCTGGCGGGTCAGCGCTCGTCGGCGCCCAGCCGCAGCGCCCGCATGGTGTCGGCCACCTCGCGGTGCAGGCCGGAGTCGCTGCCGGCGAAGCGGTCGAGCACCCGCTGCTGGACCTCCGGGTCCTTCTCCTGGCTCAGCTTGAACATCACCTCGACCTTGGTCACGGTGAAGTGGATGCCGCCGACCGCGCCGACGATCTGCCGGTGGTACTCCAGCGAGGGGGCGAGCGGCATGCCGTCCCCGAACCGGTCCTCCAGCGTCTGGGCGGTGGTGTGGACGATCGTCAGGGTCTCGTCGTCCTGGGCCAGTTCGACCGTGCCCTCCAGGTGGACGGCCACGTAGTTCCAGGTCGGCGCGACCATCGGGGCCGAGTAGAGGGTCGGGGTGACGTAGCCGTTGGGCCCGTGGAAGACGAGCTTCGCCGGGCCGCCGCCGTCGGCGACGAGCTGCTGCCAGTGCGGGTTCACCCGGGTCATGTGGGTCCACAGGCGCATGCCCTGCAGCGGGGCGCCCGGGGCGGTGTCGGGCGGCACGATCACCGGTACGTGGGTGGCGTTGGGCGTCGGGTTCCCGTTGCCGGTCAGCACGGCGAGCGGGTGCCGCTCGATGACCCGCAGCGGCCAGTCGTCCCCGTCCACCTGGTAGAGCTTCGGCGTGAACACTCGTACTCCTCGGTCTCAGTGTTGCGGCGTTGCCCGGTCCGTCCCGTCCCGGCCGGTTGATCGGCCGACTGACCGACCGGCCCAGCCGTTCGGTGCGCGGGTCAGCCGGACAGCGCCTTGACCAGCATGTCGCCGATCTCCCCGGCGCGGACGGCGGACAGCGACAGCAGGGTCTCGGAGAGCCCGTGGCTGTGCTCGCCGAAGCCCTGGACGTAGATCCCGCACCGCACGCTCTCGTCGGTCACCACCCGGTGCTCCCGGTCGAGCCGCAGTCGGCCCTGGTCGTCCAGCCCGCAGTGCGGCAGCAGGCCGTCCAGGAAGACCGCCGGGTCGGTGCGGGTGTAGCCGGTGGCGCACACCAGCGCCTCGGCCTCGATGATGGTGCTGGTGCCGGAGGACAGCGATTCCACGTCGATCCGCAGGCCGTCCGGAGTTTCCGTCACTTCGCGTACCCGGGAGACGTTGTGGAAATTCAGCCGGGGATTTCCGGCCACCTTTTCCAGGTACGCCTGCTGGAACAGCGACCGCAGCAGATCGGCGTCCACCACCGAGTAGTTGGTGCCGGCGTGATAATCGATGAGGCGCTGCCGGACGTCGTCCGGGGCGGTGTGGAAACGGTCCACCGCCTCGGGGTTGAACACCTGGTTGGCGAACGGGCTGTCGTCGGCGACGCTGAACCCGTACCGGGAGTGCACCGAGTGCACCTGCGCCCGCGGGAAGCGCGCGTGCAGGTGCTCGATCGCCTCCGCCGCGCTCTGGCCCGAGCCCAGCACCACGAAGCAGCGCGGGTCCTGCGGTGCGATCCGCTCCACCTCCGGCAGGAACCGGGAGGTGTGCCAGATCCGCGGGGAGTGCGGCAGGTCGGCGGGCAGCTTGGGCTCGATCCCGGCGGCGATCACCAGGTTGCGGGCGCGCTGCACCTGCCGGGTGCCGTCGGCCGCGACGAAGACCACGTCCAGGAACTCGACGCCCTGCTCGCCGGCGACCGGCTGGACCGCCACCACCCGCGAACCGTAGGAGACGAGGTCCGCGAAGCTCTCCGCGACCCACTCCAGGTAGTCGTGGAACTCCACCCGCAGCGGGTAGAAGGACTTGGTGTTGATGAAGTCCGCCAGCCGGTCCTTGGCCTGCAGGTAGCACAGGAACGAGTACGGACTGGTCGGATTGCGCATGGTCACGAGGTCCTTGAGGTACGAGACCTGCATGGTGGCGCCCTCGATCAGCATGCCCCGGTGCCAGCCGAAGCGCGGCTGCGCCTCGAAGAAGCGCGCGCTGACCGGGGCCCCGTCGGCGATCTCCGAAATGGCGGCCGCGAGGGCCAGATTCGAGGGGCCGAAGCCGATTCCGGCCACGTCGACGATGTCGGTTCCGGCGACCACGCCGGAACGTTGCCGCTCACCCACGGACTTCCCTGCTCTCTCCCTTTTGGGGATGGCCTGTCTGGGTCGACGTCGAGTCCGGTCGACCGATGACGGTGCTCAGGGCAGCACGCTGCCGCGACTCCTGATCACTCCATGACAGTAGGAGCTGGCCCGTGTGCTGTGCAAGCAAAAGGGGAAAATCCCGATCACCCGTGGTGAGTTGGCGTTGCGGGGACGGAGAGATCCGGTCCGCTCTTGACGGCGCATCGTCACGCTGAATAGCATCCGAAGCGTTCGAGGTGGGGGCATAGCCGTACCCCAAGTCCACGACTCGACAAAAGAGTTCGTCACTCGCTATCCGAACTCCATTCACTGACTTCTCGTCAAGAACTGACAGGGCAAGGGTTTCGCGCGAAGGGATCCGCGACCGCACCATGTTGGAATCACCGAGCACGACCGAGTCAGTTCCCCGGCAGGGGTGGACCCTTGCGAGCCGCTTCGCCGCCGTCGCGGCCGCCGCGCCGACCGCCACCGCGGTCCGCGGCGAGACCGGCGACCTCGACTACGGCGCCCTCGACGCCGCCGCCGGCGCCCTCGCCGCCCGGCTGCGCGGCCGGGGCGTGCGCCGCGGCGACCGGGTCGGCGTCCTGCTGGAGCGCTCGCCCGGGCTGGTCGTCGCCCTGCTCGGCATCCTCAAGGCGGGCGCCGCCTACGTCGCCGTCGACCCGGGGGACCCGCCCGCCCGGCTGCACACCATCCTGGGCGACGCCGAGGTGTCGCTGGTGGTCACCGACGAGCTCCGACGGGCGAAGCTCGACGGCGCGTTCGACCACCTCGACGTGGCCGACGGCCCCGCCGCCGGGGAGGCCCCCGCCGCACCGGGCGGCCAGGCTGCCGAGGACCTGACCCCTGCGGACCTGACCCCCGAGGACCTCGCCTACGTCGCCTACACCTCCGGCTCCACCGGCCGCCCCAAGGGCGTCTGCGTGCCACACCGCGCCGTGCTGCGCCTGGTGCTGGAAGCCGGCTACCTCGACGCCCGGCCCGACGACGTCTTCCTCCAGCTCGCCCCGGTCGCCTTCGACGCCTCCACCCTGGAGATCTGGGGCCCGCTGCTGAACGGCGGCTGCCTGGCGCTCGCCCCGGCCGGCCGGCTCGGACCGGCGGAGGTGGTCAAGGCCGCCCGGGACACCGGCACCACCGTGCTGTTCCTCACCACCGCCCTGTTCCACCAGGCGGTCGAGGCGGGCCTGACCGACCTGCCCGCCCTGCGCCGGCTGTTCACCGGCGGCGAGGTGCTCTCCGCCGAACACGTCGACCGGGCCGTCGCCGCCCTGCCCGACACCCTCGTCTCGGCCGCCTACGGCCCCACCGAGAACACCACCTTCACCAGCACCCACCCGGTCCGCGAACCGCTCGGCGACCGCGGCGTCCCGATCGGCGGACCGATCGACGGCACCGGCATGGTCGTCCTCGACGAGCGGCTGGACCCGGTGCCCGACGGCACCGTCGGCCGGCTCTTCGTCAACGGCACCGGCCTCGCCCACGGCTACCTCGGACTGCCCGGCCTCACCGCCGACCGCTTCCTCCCCGACCCGTACGCGACCGTCCCCGGCGCCCGGATGTACGACACCGGCGACCTCGCCCGGCGCGGCCCCGACGGCGCCTACGAGTTCGCCGGGCGGGCCGACGGCCAGCTCAAGGTCAACGGCGTCCGGATCGAGTCCGACGACATCGAGGCCCGGCTGCGCCGCCACCCCGACGTCCAGGACGCCGCCGTCGTCCTCCAGGACCACGGCCCCGGCGACCGCCGGCTGGTCGGCTTCTACAGCGGTCCCTACGCCGTCTCCTCGGTGGAACTGCGCCGCGCCCTGGCCGAGGAGCTCCCGGCCGGCATGATCCCCACCGCCCTGGTCTGGGTGGACCGGCTGCCGCTCAAGCCCAACGGCAAGGTCGACCGGGACGCCCTGGCCGCCCGGCGCGGCCGGACCCGCCCGGACGGCGAGGTGCCCTACCGGGCGCCCGCCGACCCGGTCGAGCACCGCCTCACCGTGCTCTGGCAGGAGGTCCTCGACGTCGAACCGGTCGGCGTCGACGACGACTTCTTCGACCTCGGCGGGCACTCGCTGACCGCCAGCCGGATCACCCGGGAGATCACCGCCGAGTTCGAGGCGGTGATCCGGGCCCGGGCCTTCTACCTCAACCCCACCGTGGCCGGACTGGCGGAGCACATCAGGACCCAGCGGCCGGAACTCGCCTCCGATGCCCGGCTCGTTCCGGCCGCTGAACAGCCCGCCGGCCCGACCGCCGCCGCCGCGCAGTCGCCGTCCGCCGCCGCGCAGGGCCCGACCGGGGCCACCCGGTGAGGATCACCGGCCCCGGCGACGACGGGCGGCAGGACGGGGCGCCGGACCCGGAACTCGTCGACCTGAGCGACCCGCACTTCTACGCCACCGGCGACCCGCACGCGGTCTGGCGCCACTACCGCCACAAGGCCCCGGTCACCCGGCTCACCGTCCCGAGCGGCCGCAGCTACGTCTCCGTCACCACCCACGCCGAGACCAGCACCGTGCTGCGCGACCACGCGCTCTACACCTCGCGGCGCGGCAACATGCTCTCCGTCCTCGGCGAGCAGGACCCGGCCGCCGACCGGATGATGGTCGCCAGCGACCCGCCGATCCACGGCTACCTGCGCCGCCCCGTCGCCCAGGCGCTCTCCGCCCGCGAACTCGCCGCCCGCCGCGCGGCCATCCGCCGGATGGCGCGGCTGCTGCTGGCACCGCTGGCGAGCGGCGAACCCTGGGACCTGGCGGCCGCGATGACGGCCTTCCCGATGATGTTCACCGGCGCCCTGATGGGCCTGCCCGAGGCCGACTGGCCCGAACTGACCAGGCTCACCACCGTCGCGATCGCCCCCGCCGACCCGTCCTCCCGGGACGACTCCGGCGGCCACCAGCTGGTCTCCGCCCACCACGAACTCTTCGACTACTTCGCCGAGGTGGCCGCCGACCGCACCCCGCGCGAGGACCTGGTCGGACTGCTCCAGCAGCTGACCGTCGGCGACCGCACGATCCGGCTCGACGAGGTCATCTACAACTGCTACAACGTGCTGCTCGGCGCCAACGTCACCGCGCCGCACGTCATCGCGACCACCGTCAACGCCCTGCTGGAGCACCCGGACCAGTACCGGCGGCTGCTCGACGGCGGGGCCGGCGTCGCCTCCGCCGTCGAGGAGGGCCTGCGCTGGGCCTCCCCGGCCACCCACGCCATGCGCTACGCCACCGAGGACACCGTGCTCGGCGGCGTACCGGTGCGGGAGGGCGAGGCCGTGGTCGCCTGGCTGGGCTCGGCCAACCGCGACGAGACGGTCTTCGACGACCCGTACCGCTTCGACCTGGCCCGCACCCCCAACCGGCACGTCGCCTTCGGCTTCGGCCCGCACTACTGCGTCGGCGCCCCGCTCGCGCGGATCGCCCTCGGCGAGTTCTTCACCGAGGTCACCGAACTGGTCGAGCGCTTCGAACCGGCCGGCCCGGTCGAGCACCTGGCCTCCAACTTCATCGCCGGGATCAAGCACCTCCCGGTGACCGCCAGGCTGCGCCCCGGCGCCGCCCGGCAGCTCGCCGAGCCCGTCCCGGCGAGCTGATCCACCCCGCACCGTGCCGGAACGAGAGGACCTTCCCGCCGTGATCGAGATGCGCAGTGACACCTTCACACTGCCGACGCCCGAGATGCTCACCGCGATGACCGAGGCGGAGCTCGGCGACGACGTCTACGGCGAGGACCCGACGGTCAACGAGCTCGAACGCCGCACCGCCGAGCTGACCGGCAAGGAGGCCGCCTGCTTCTTCCCGAGCGGCACCATGGCCAACCTCGCCTCGATCATGGCCCACGCCCCGCGCGGCACCAAGGCCGTGGTCGGTGCCGAGAGCGACATCTGGCTGTACGAGGCGGGCGGCGCCGCGGTCTGCGGCGGGGTCGTCTACGAGCCGGTGCCCAACCAGGCCGACGGCACCATCGCGCTGGCCGACCTGGCCGCGGCCTTCCCGAAGGACCCGGACGACCCGCAGTTCGCGCTGCCCTCGCTGATCTGCCTGGAGAACACCCACAACCGCTGCGGCGGCGTGGTGCTGCCGCTCGACTACCTGGCCGAGGTGCGCCGCTTCGCGGACGAGCGCGGCGTCGCCGTGCACCTGGACGGCGCCCGGGTGGTCAACGCGGCGATCGCCGCCGGGGTGGAGGTCGCGGACATCACCGCGCACGTCGACTCGGTGCAGTTCTGCCTCTCCAAGGGCCTGGGCGCGCCGGTCGGTTCGATGGTGGCCGGGAGCGCGGAGTTCGTGGCCAAGGTCCGCCGGCTGCGCAAGATGCTCGGCGGCGGGATGCGCCAGGTCGGGCTGCTGGCGGCCGCCGCGCTGGTGGCGCTGGACACCCGGGCCCGGCTGGCCGAGGACCACGCCAACGCCCGGCGGCTGGCCGAGGGCCTGGCGCTGCTGCCCGGCGTGGAGCTGGACGTCGACACCGTCGAGACCAACATCGTGATCTTCAAGGTCACCGACGAGCGCTTCGACTGGCGCAGCTTCGTCACCTCGGTGGCCCGGCACGGCCTGGCGGTCACCGAGTTCGGCCACGGCCGGATCCGCGCGGTCGTCCACAACGGGGTGAGCGCCGAGGAGGTCACGGCCGCCGTCGCCATCGTGGCCCGGGTCCTCAAGGAGGGCCCGACCGCGGACTGAGAGCGGCCCGGCTCCGCGCAGCCCCGCCCGGCCCCGCGCACCCGCGGGGCCGGCGCGCCGGCCGCCGGTCAGGCCGTCCGCAGCACCTGGGCCACGAACGCGTCCAGGTTGGCGACCGTGCGCGCGACCTGCTCCTCCAGCGTCAGCGACTCCTCGGGCCGGCTCACCGAGGCCGAGCGGCGCTTGCCGCGCACGTACAGCGAACAGCCCAGGTCCGCGCAGATGTAGGTGCCGACGGTGTTCCCCTCGCGTCCGGCGGCGCCGGCCCGCCGGGCGGAGAGCAGGGCCACCCCGCTCCCGCCGTGGATGGTGATGCAGAGCGAGCACACATTGGTCTTGGTCAGGCTGCGCCGGACGTTCGGCGCGCGGAGCGTGACCCCCACCAGCCCCTCGCCCCGGAGGGCGACCAGATAGCCGCGGTCGGGTGCGCCCGGATCCCGCCAGCCGAGGAAGTCCAGGTCGTCCCAGGGGAGTTCGGCCAGGTTGCGGGGAATGCTGAGCCTGCGCGCCTCTCCCTTCGAACAGTTGACGAAGGATTCACGAATCTCGTTCTCGGCAAGTGGACGCATTCATCAGAGCCTAGTTGACTGCCGGGCGGGTGACCCCCGTCCTCCCCGAAATCCACCAACGCAGAGGAGACCCCTGTGTCCATCGGCGGTACTCAGCCCGAACCGATACGGCCGACGGCCCGAACGGCCGCTCCGCGCCGGCTTCTGATGTGCCGGCCGCAGCATTTCGACGTGACGTATTCCATCAACCCGTGGATGCATCCGGAGAAGCCGGTCGACCGCGAGCTGGCGCTGCTGCAGTGGGAGCGGCTGCGCGAGGTGTACCTCTCGCTCGGCCACACCGTCGAGGTGATCGACCCGGTGCCCGGCCTGCCCGACATGGTGTTCGCCGCCAACGGTGCGACGGTGGTGGACGGCAAGGTCCTCGGGGCCCGGTTCCGGCACCTCGAGCGCACCGCCGAGGGGCCGGCCTACCTCGCCTGGTTCGTCCGGCAGGGCTTCCGGGACGTGCTCTGGCCCGAGTTCATCAACGAGGGCGAGGGCGACTACCTCCCGGTCGGGCGCCGCATCCTGGCCGGTACCGGCTTCCGCACCGACCAGCGCTCGCACTACGAGGCGCAGGAGTTCTTCGGCCTGCCGGTCACCTCGCTGACCCTGGTCAACCCCGAGCACTACCACCTGGACACCGCGCTCGGGGTGCTCTCCGACACCGAGGTGATGTACTTCCCGGAGGCCTTCACCCCGGGCAGCCGCTCCGTGCTGGAAGAGCTCTTCCCGGACGCGCTCCGCGCCTGCGCCCAGGACGCCGCGGTGTTCGGCCTCAACGCCTTCTCGGACGGCCGCAACGTGGTGCTGCCGCAGGCCGCGACGGGCCTGATCGAGCAGCTGCGGGAGCGGGGCTTCAACCCGATCGGCGTGGACACCACCGAACTCCTCAAGGCCGGCGGGGCGGTCAAGTGCTGCACCCTCGAACTGCGGCCCTGACGCCACGCAGCCGCCCGCGGCCCCGCACCCCTCGCCGGAACTCCGGGGAGGGGTGCGGGGCCGACGGCTCTTCGGCGCGCGGGCTCAGTGCTCGTGCAGCGCCCACTTGCTGCTGTCGACCCGGGCCGTGCCGGGCAGCGCGATCAGCTCGGGCTTGAACAGCGGCGGCGCGCCCATCGCGGGCTCCCAGGTCGCCAGGGACTCGTCCTGGGGGACCTCGATCCGCCGGTCGGCGGCCAGGTCGGCGACCACCTTGAGCAGCAGCCGCACGCCGAGCGGCGCCAGGTGGTCGCGCCACAGGCTCTGCGCGGTCGAGCCCGGCGGCACGAACAGGTGCTGCTGGGCGGCGATCGGACCGGCGTCGGTGCGCTCGGTCAGGTGGTAGACGCTCCCGCCGGTGACCTTGTCGCCGTCCCGGATGGTCCACCGGATCGCGTCCCGGCCGCGGTGCAGCGGCAGCAGGCTGGGGTGGTAGCCGATGGTGGCGACGGCGGCCCGGGCACGGGTCTCCCGGCCGAGGAAGGCGTGCGAGTGCGCGGCGATGATGACGTCCACCCCGTCCGGGACGTGCCGCGCCCGCAGTTCGGCGGAGTCCGTCCAGGGGATGTCCCTGGGGTACGCCCAGGACCGCAGGCGGTCCCAGCACATCGCGTCGGCCTCGTCGGACTTCCCCTTGCGCAGCCGGGGCGCGGCCGCGCCGACGATCTTGTGTCCGCTGTCCAGCAGGGCCTCCGCGACCTGCACCGCGAACGCCCCTTGTCCCGATAGGTAGATGTTCATCCGTCCTCCTGCGCTCACTGGTCGGGTCTCGGTGTCGGCGTCG
The DNA here is from genome assembly GCF_040637885.1 of Kitasatospora sp. NPDC028055. Lineage (NCBI taxonomy): Bacteria > Bacillati > Actinomycetota > Actinomycetes > Kitasatosporales > Streptomycetaceae > Kitasatospora > Kitasatospora sp. NPDC028055. The sequence continues at coordinate 9,137 of NZ_JBEZXE010000020.1, forward strand.
GCGCGTCAGTCGGCCCCTTCCAGCCCGGCTTCCAGCCCGGCGCGGTCGGGGTCGAAGCGCACAGGCAGGGTGGCGAACCCGGTGAGGAAGTTGGAGCGGATCGGCCGCGGCTCGGCGGTCTGCTCGAACCCGGTGGTGAAGTCCCGTAGCGCACTGAGCAGTTCGGCGATCTCCACCTTGGCCAGGTAGGAGCCCACGCAGAAGTGCGGGCCGTAGCCGAAGGCCAGGTGCTTGTTGGGGGTGCGGCCGAGGTCGAAGAGCTCGGGCCGGTCGAATACCCGCTCGTCCCGGTTGCCGGAGGCGTGCCAGAGCGTGACGATCTCGCCGGGCCGCAGCCGTACGCCGTGCACCTCGGTCTCCCGGACGACGCTGCGCCCGAAGTGCATGGTGGGCGAGGCCCAGCGCAGCACCTCGTCCACGGCCGTGCCGAGCTCGACCTCGCCCCGCTTGAGCCGCTGCCACTGGTCGGGCCGGGCCGCCAGGGTGCGGACGCAGTCGATCATCGTCAGCCGGCTGGTCTCGTCGCCGCCGATGATCAGGCTGTAGCAGTTGAGCACCACGTCCTCGTCGGTCAGCGGCACCCCGTCGACGGAGCTGGCGATCAGCATGCTGATCACGTCCTCGCCGGGTGCCTCGCGGCGCTCCTCGACGACGTCCATGAAGTACATCAGGATCTCGTTGCGGGCCATCTCGGAGTCGACCTCGTCGACGTCCTCGTCGTCCGCCGAGAGCGCCGCCCGGGTCAGGCCGAGCAGGTATTCGTGGTCCTGCTCGGGCACGCCGAGCAGGTTGCAGATGGTGGTCATCGGGATCCGGGCGGCGATCCGCTCGGCGAAGTCGCAGCCGCCGGACTCGACCGCCTCGCGGATCCACCGCCGGGTGTTGGCCCGCACGGTGGTGGCCACCTCGTCCAGCACCCGTGGGGAGAGCACCCGTTGGAGGATCTTGCGCAGCTCGTGGTGGCGGTGCCCGTCGGTGACGGCCAGCATCCGGCCGGCCCCGGCGTCGCCGCCCTCCAGCAGGGTGACCAGGACGTTGCCGCGTTCGGAGGTGAAGTGGGTGTCGTCCCGGTAGGTGGCCAGGATGTCCTCGTGCCGGGAGAGCACCCAGAACCCGCGGCGGCCGTCGACCGGGGGGTTCCAGTGCAGCGGCGCCTCGTCCCGCAGGGTGCGCCAGTAGCCGTCGAGGTCGAGGTCGGGGTCGGCGAAGGTGGCCGGGTCGCCCAGGTCCACGGCGGCCGGTGCGGGGGCTGGTGTCGGTGCCGGGCTCGGGGCCGGGGCCGGGGTGCGCACGGTCACCAGTCCGTGCGCCAGAACCGGCGCGGCTGGAACGGGTAGGTGGGCAGCGGCACCCGGTGGCTGGCCTCGCCGCGGTGCAGGGCGGCGAAGTCCACCTGCCGGCCGCCCACCCAGGCGGCGGCCAGCTCGGCCAGCGCCCCGGCGTCCCGGCCGGAGGGCACGATGCCGTCGTCGGTGCGGGCGAAGGCGTCGGGGTCGGAGGCCGGGACGGCGGCCGCAGCGGTGGCCGTCGAGGTGACGACGCCGCCCGTGGGCTCCCCGGCGAGCGCCGCGATCAGCTCCTCCCGGCTGCGCACCACGGCCGCCCACCGGCGGGGCAGCACCTTGCGGCCGAGGTTGAGGCTGTAGCAGACGTCGTCCAGCCGCAGCCCCGGGTCGGCCGCCAGCCGCTCCCGGAGCCGGGCGCGCTGACGGGCCAGCGCCTCGTCGTCCAGGGCGGACAGGGTGGCCAGCCGGGGCCGGCCCGCCTCCTCGGGCTCGCGCCGGGCCGGGGCCGGCGGCTCCTCCAGCAGCAGGTGGGCGTTGTAGCCGCCGCCGCCGATCGAGGTGATGCCCGCCCGGCGGATGCCGGACTCCGGCTCCCAGTCCGCCCCTTCGAGCTGGGGCACGAACGGTGTGCCGGGCAGGTCCAGGTCCGGGTTGACCTCGGTCAGGTTGATCGTCGCCGGGAGCTGCTTGTGGTACAGCGCCAGCGCGGCCTTGACCGCGCCGAACCCGCCGGAGACCACGCCGCCGTGGCCCACGTTGCCCTTGACCCCGCCGATCGAGGTGGTCGCGGTCTGCTTGCCGAACGCCATGGTGGCCGCGTGCACTTCGAGCTCGTCGGTCATCGGCAGGCCGAGCCCGTTGGCCTCGTACATGCCCACCGTCTCGGGGGCGACGCCGCCGACCTCCATGGCGCTCGCGATGCAGGCGCTCAGCCGCTCGGGCTGGGCCAGGCCGTAGGCCATCGCGCTGACCCCGTTGTTGTTCACGGCCGAGCCCTTGACCACGGCGTAGACGTGGTCGCGGTCGGCGACGGCGTGCCCCAGCGGCTTGAGCAGCACGGTGACCACGCCGCTGGACAGCGCGGTGCCGGTGCCGTTGGCGTCGAAGGGGCGGCAGTGGCCGTCCCGGGACAGGATCCGGTTCTCCTCCCACAGGTGGCCGCGCGGGTGCGGCAGCCGCACCATCGCGCCGCCCGCGACCGCCAGGTCGGTCTGGCCGAGCAGCAGCGACTGACAGGCCAGGTGCACCGCGTAGTGGAAGCCCGCGCAGACCGCGGCGACGGTGACGGCCTCACCGGTGAGCCCCAGGTAGTACAGGGCGTTGGAGGTCATGGTGTCCGGCGACCAGGCCAGGCTGGCCTCGATCGCCTCCGGGCCGACCGACACCCGGTCCGGCGGGGAGCTGTAGAGCGCGGCGGTCTGCGGGTTGTTGGCGCCGTACATCCCGATCTCGGCGTCCAGCCGGTCCGGGTCGTAGCCGCCGTCCTCCAGCGACTCCCAGGCGCTCTCCAGGAACAGCCGGTTCTCCGGGGTCATCGCGGCGGCCATCCGGTCGCTGATGCCGAACACCGAGGGGTCGAACCTGTCGTAGGTGTCCAGCACGCCGCAGGCGCGCACGTAGAACGGGCTGTGGATCAGGGTCTCGTCGACGTGGATGTCGTCCTTGGCCAGGAAGGAGATCGACTCCCGGCCGTGGACGAGGTTGTCCCAGAACTGCTCCTTGGTACGGGCGCCGGGGGCCCGTAACGACATGCCGATGACGGCCACGTCGCCGGGGTCGTAGTCCTGCTCGGGGCGGTCGGTCATGGAAGGCTCCTGCCTCGTGTCGGGTGGGGGAGTGGCTCAGCCGTCGGTTGCCGGGCGGTCGGTGGCCGGGCGGCCGCGCAGGGCCGCGCGGCGGGCGCCGGCCCGGCGGCGGGCCGACTGGACCACCTCGGGGGTGGCGCCCTCCTCCTCGTCGAGCCAGCGGGCGAGCGAGGCGATGTCGCGGAAGCTGAACAGGTCGGGCACCCGGACCCGCCGGTCGAAGCGACGGGTCATCAGCCGGGCCAGCCGGATCAGCAGCAGCGAGTCGCCGCCGAGGTCGTAGAAGGCGGCCTGCACGTCGATGCCGGACGGTTCGAGGTCGAGCAGCTGCCCCCAGATCTCGGACACGGCGATCTCGGTGGGCGTGCTCGGCGCGGTCGTCGGCCCGCCGGTGCCGGCGGCCGGCGGCTCGGGGAGCGCGGCGCGGTCCAGCTTGCCGCCCGGCCCGAGCGGCAGGGCGGGCAGCACCACCAGGGTGGCGGGCACCAGGTAGTCGGGCAGCTCGGCGGCCAGCCGGGCGGTGACGGCGCCCTGGAGCGCCGGGTCCAGCCGGGGCCCGTCCGGGGCGGGGCCCTCGCCCGCGGGCACCACGTAGCCGACCAGCCGGTTGCCGCGGACGGCGGCGGCCGCCTCCCGGACCTCGGGGCAGCCGGTCAGCCGGGCCTCGACCTCCTCCAGCTCGATCCGGTAGCCGCGCAGCTTGACCTGGTGGTCGGTGCGGCCGAGGAAGCGCAGCTCGCCGCCCTCGGTGAACTCGGCCAGGTCCCCGGTGCGGTACATCCGCCCGCCCGGGTGGAACGGGTCGGGCAGGAAGCGCTCGGCGGTGATCTCCGGCCGGTTGACGTAGCCGTGCGCGACCCCGGCGCCGCCGAGGTACAGCTCGCCGGGGGTACCGGTCGGGACCGGCCGCCGCTGCTCGTCCAGCACGTACACCAGGGCGCCCTCGGTCGGCGGGCCGATCGTCGGCTCCTCGGCCGACTCCTCGGGGACGAGGCCGAAGGAGCAGAACACGGTGCCCTCGGTGGGGCCGTAGGCGTTGAACACCCGGGTGGCGCCGGTCTCCCGGTACGTCCGGTCGACCAGCTTGCGGCGCAGTGCCTCGCCGCCGAACACCACGGTGCGCAGATTGGGCGGCAGCGCCCCGGCGTCCAGCAGGCCGTTCATCACCGACGGCACGGCGTTGAGGTGGGTGATCCGGTCGGCGTACCGGCTCTCCGGCAGGTGCACGGCGCTCTCGACCAGCACCACGGCGCCGCCCCGGCACAGCGCGTTGAAGATCTCCATCACGGACATGTCGAAGCAGACCGAGCTGGCCGCCGCGACCCCGCTCAGGTCGCAGCCCTCCAGCACGCGGTCCATCGCGGCGAGCATCGCCACCGCGCCGCCGTGCCGCACCGCCACGCCCTTGGGCCGACCGGTGGAGCCCGAGGTGTAGATGACGTACGCGGTGTCCCCGGGCACGACCGGGACGGGCTTCGCGCCCGGCTCGGTGCTCACCGCGGCGCCGTCCAGCACCAGGACGGTCGGGCCGGGCGGGCAACTCGCCCGGGAGGCGGGGGTGGTGAGCAGCAGCCGGGTGCCGCTGTCCTGCACCATGAAGCCGAGCCGGTCGGCGGGGTAGTTCGGGTCCAGCGGCAGGTAGCAGGCGCCGCTGCGCAGCGCGGCCAGGATGCCGACCAGCAGCTCGGGGGTGCGCTCGACGCAGATCCCGACCGGGACGCCCGGGCCGGCCCCGGCGGCGGTCAGCCGTTCGGCCAACTCGGCCGAGCGGCGGTCGAGTTCGCCGTAGCTGAGGACGCCGGCCTCGGCGTAGACGGCGATCGCGTCGGGGTTCTTGGCGGCCAGTTCGACGAAGGCGGAGTGCAGGGTCTCGGTCACCGGTCCGTCTCCTCGGGCAGGCCGGCCGGGGCGACGGCGCCGAGGGCGAGGTCGGGCCGGGCGATCGAGTCGAAGAGCACGGTGCGGTACAGCGCGAGCAGTGCGGTCACGGTGTGCCTTTCCAGGTAGCTCGGTTTGAACTGGACGTGGCCGGCCACTTCGCCGTCGATGTCGGCCATCGAGATCTCCAGGTCGAACTTGGCGAGGTGCCGGCGGACCTGGAGCGGTTCGAGCGGCAGGGCGCCGCCCGGGGTGAGGGTGGAGCCGACGCCGTGGAAGAGCTTGACGGAGCGGGGGAAGGCGTCCGAGGACAGCCAGTTGACCACCACGTCGAACCACGGGGAGCGGCCCTCGGCGCGCGGCGGCCGGAGCCGGGAGGCGAGCAGGTCGAGGGGGTAGTTCATGTGCTCCAGCAGGCCGAGCGAGAAGTCGTGCACCTCGCGCAGCAGCTCGCGGAAGCTGCGGTCGGCGGCCGGGTTGGCCCGCACCAGCACGGTGTTGAGGTAGTAGCCGACGGCGGACTCCCAGCCGGGCTCGGCCCGTTGGGCGATCGCGGTGGCCAGCACCGCGTCCTCGGCGCCGACCGCGCGGTTGAGCGTGGCGAAGAACCCGGCCAGCACCACGGTGCTGATCGACACGCCCTCGCGCAGCGCGAACTCCCGCAGCAGCTGGCTCTCCTCGGCGCTCCAGCGGAACGCCAGGTCGCGGCCCTCGTAGGTGACGCCCGGCGGCCGCTCCTTGGCGGACAGGTCGAGGTGGGCGGGCGGGTCGGCCAGCTTCGCCGACCACCAGTCCAGCGCCGCCCCGGCGGCCGGCCCGGCCAGCCACTGCCGCTCCCACTCGACGAACTCGGTGTACGGGGCGGCCGGTGCGTCGGCGGCCGGGTCGGCGCCCTCGTAGTAGGCCTGGAGCTCGCGGATCATCACATCGGCGGAGGCCGCGTCCGAGGCGATGTGGTGGACCAGCACCAGCAGGTAGTGGTCGGCCGGGCCCCGGTTCAGCAGGACGACCCGCACCAGCGGCCCGTTGTCGAGGTCGAGCGGCCGGTGCCCCTGCCGGGCCAGCTCCTCGCGGGCCTGCTCGTCGTCCAGCGCGGAGCCGTCCAGCACCAGGAACTCGTACACCGGTTCGTCCAGGACGACCTGGTACGGCCGCCCGCCCGTCTCGACGAAGAGGGTGCGCAGCGCCGGGTGGCGGGTCGTCACGGCCCGGACGGCGCGCTCCAGGGCCTTCTCGTCGACCGCGCGGCGGATCCGGGCGGTCACCATGAAGTTGTAGGGCACGGCGTCCGGCGCGACCATCTGCATGAACCAGAGCGAGGACTGGCCGTGCGAGGCGGGCGCCAGGGCGAGGCCGAGGCCGTCGGCGCGCAGCTGCTCCAGGGCCGGCGCGTCGGTGGCGTCCAGCAGGCCGCGGGCGTCCAGTTCGTCCAGCAGTTCCTCGGCGTCCAGTTCGGAGAGCTCGTCGAGGAAGGCGTGGTCCGGGGCGGCGGGGGCGGTTACGGGGGCCGGTACGGGGGCGGGGGCGGTTACGGGGGCGGCCGGGGCCGGCGCGGGTGCACCGCCGTCGGTGAGCCCGACGAAGTGGCCGACCACCTCGGAGATCGGGCGGCCGTCCAGGAACACCACCGGCGACACCCGGTGCCCGAACAGCGCCTGCATCCGGTTGACCAGCCGGATCCCCAGCATCGAGTCGAGGCCGAAGTCGCGCAGACAGGCGCCGGTGTCGAGGCCGCTCACCGGCACGCCCAGCGCGTCGGCGAGTTCGTCGAGGACGACCTCCGCCACCGGCCGGGCCGCGGGCTCGGGCGCGGCCTGCACGACGGCCGCCGGCAAGGGCGAGGGCGCGGGTGCGGTGGCGACCGGCGGAGCCGCCGGAGAGGGCGCGCGGGCGGGCTGCGGCTCGGTGTCGATCCAGTAGCGCTCCTTCTGCCACTGCACCAGCGGGGTCTCCACCGGCTCGACGTCGTCGTCGAACAGCGGGTCGAAGGTCAGCGGCAGGCCCCGGACGTACAGCGAGGCGGCCGCGCCCAGCAGGCAGCGCAGGTCGCTCTCCTCGCGCCGCAGCGAGTTGACCGCGTGCACCCGCGCCCCGCGGGTGAGCGCGATCTCCTCGACGGCGCCGCGCAGCGTCTCGTGCGGGCCGATCTCGACGAAGGTGCCGACACCCCGGTCGACCAGCGCCCCGATGGTCTCGGCGAAGCGGACCTGGTTGCGCAGGTTGTGCACCCAGTAGTCCACGTCGGTGGGCGGGTTGACCGCCTCGGCCAGCGCGGTGGAGTGGAAGTCGATGACGGGCGGCAGCGCGCTGATGCCCTCGATGCCCTCGCGCAGCGGCTGGAGCAGCGGGTCCATGCCGGGGCTGTGCACCGGCCGTTCGACCCGGATCCGGCGCACCGACACCCCCTCCCGCCGCAGGTCGGCCTCCAGGGCGTCGACGGCCTCGGGCGAGCCGGAGACCGCCGCGCTGGTGGGGCTGTTGACCACCGCGACGGCCGCGTGCGCGGCGTACGGGGCGAGCCGGGGCAGCAGCTCCGCCTCCGGCAGGTCGACCGAGATCATCGCGCCCGCGGCCGCCTTGCGCTCCAGCAGGTGCGAGCGGGTGACCACGACCCGGGCGGCGTCCTCCAGCGACAGCGCCCCGGCCACGCAGGCGGCCGCGACCTCGCCCAGGCTGTGCCCGACCACGGCGGCCGGCTCGACGCCGAGCCCGAGCCAGACCTTCGCCAGCGACACCTGGAGGGCGAACAGCACCGGCTGCTGGACGTCCATCTCCTCGTACCGGGCCTGCTCGGCCGGGGCGGCCAGCTGCTCCAGCACCGAGCAGCCGCCGGCCGCGCGCACGGCGGCGTCGCAGGCCGTCATCCAGGCGCGGAACCCGGCGTGGGAGCGCAGCAGTTCACGGCCCATGCCGACCCACTGGGTGCCGCCGCCGGAGAACACCAGCGCCACCCGGCGGTCGACGTTCCCGGAGACCGCCCCGGTGAACACCTCCGGGTGGGGGCGGCCGGACGCGACCCGGGCGAGGCCGTCCAGGACGTCCTGCCGGCTGCGGGCGAACAGCGCGACCCGGTGGTTGTGGTGGGTGCGCCGGGCCGCGAGGGTGTACGCGAGGTCGGCGACCCGCAGGCCCGGGTCGCGTTCGACGTGGTTGGACAGTTCGCGGCAGGTGTCCGCCAGCGCGCCCGCCGTCCGGGCCGTGACGGGCACCAGGTGCAGCCGGCCCTCCGGGGCGGGGTCGGCCTGGCCGGGGGCGGTGTGCCGGCCCCGGTCACCGGCCAGGAACGGGTGCGCCGGGACGGCCAGTCCGGCGGCGTACAGCGCGCCGAGCGAGCCGAGCAGCGTGACGGCCTCGTCCTCGCCGCGCCGCAGCGAGGGCAGGGTGGCGGCGGGGAGCAGCTCCGACACCGACTTGAGCAGCAGCGGGTGCGGGCTGAGCTCGATCACCGCGTCGACGTGGTGATCGCGCAGGCCGGTCAGGGCGTCGACCACCCGGATCTCCCGGCGCAGGTTCTCCGCCCAGTAGTCCGGGCCGAGTTCGGCGCCGTCGACGGCCTCGCCGGTGACCGTGGAGATCATCGGGATCCGGGTGCTCCGGGGGCGGATGCCGTCGAGTTCGACCTTCAACGGGGCGAGCACGTGGTCGACCAGCGGGGAGTGCGGGGCGTGGCCCATCCGCACCCGGTGGTTGGTGACGCCCGCGTCGGTGAGCCGCCGGACCAGGCCGTCGATCTCCTGCGGGGTGCCGGTGACCAGGGTGGAGCGCAGGCCGTTGCGGCCGGACAGGGTGAGCCCGCCGGTCAGGTACGGCTCGACCTCGTCCGCGGCGGTCATCACCACGATGCCCTCGCCCCGCCCGACGGCCAACTGCTGGAGCAGCCGCCCGTGGTGGGCGGCCAGCCGGGAGGCGTCCTCGAAGTCGAGCGCGCCGGCCACATGGGCGGCCGCGAACTCGCCGACGCTCTGCCCGACCACGACGTCCGGCTCCACGCCCAGCGCGCGCCAGGTCTCGGCCAGCGCGACCTGGAGGGAGAACAGCAGTGGCTGGAAGACGTCCATGTCGTCCAGGCGGCCGTCCGGGGAGAGCAGCTGCTCGACCAGGGAGAAGCCCAGCAGCTCCCGCATCCGCCGGTCGGAGCGCATCATCGAGCGGCGGAACACCGGCATCCCGGCCAGCAGTTGGCGGCCCATGCCGACCCACTGGGAGCCGTTGCCGGAGAACAGGAACGCCACCCGCGGGCGGCCCCCGGCCGGCTCGCCGACGCTCAGCCCGGGCGCCGGTGCACCGGCGCCGAAGGCGTCCAGCTGGGTGCGGAGTTCGGCCAGGTCACGGGCGGCGGCCGCGAGCCGGAACGCCCCCTCGCCGGGTGCGCGGCGGCACAGTTCGCGCAGATCGGTGGCGTCGCGCAGGGCCCGGGCCCGTTCGGCCAGCGCCTCCCGGGAGTCGGCGGCCAGCAGCAGCAGGGAGCCCTCGGGGCGCGGCAGTTCCTCCACGGCGACGTGGCAGATCGCGCCGCCGAAGCCGAAGGAGCTGACCCCGCCCCGGCGGGCGTCGGAGCGCCGCGGCCAGGGCGTCAGCCGGTCCTGGACGGTCAGCCGGTACTCGTCGAAGAGGATCTGCGGGTTCGGCGTGCTGTAGTGCAGGCTCGGCGGCAGCACGCCGTTGCGCATCGACAGCGCCAGCTTGACCAGCCCGACGATGCCCGCGGCCGCCTCCAGGTGGCCGACGTTGGACTTCACGGAGCCCAGCCGCAGCGGCTCGGTGCGGTCGCCGCCCAGGACGGCGCCGATCGCATTGGCCTCGATCGGGTCGCCGAGCGGCGTCGCCGAGCCGTGGCACTCGATGTAGTCCACCAGGTGCGGGTCGATGCCGGCCCGCCGGTACGCGGTACGCAGCATCTTCTCCTGCGCCTGCGGGTTCGGCGCCGTCATCCCGTTGCTCAGGCCGTCGTTGTTGGAGGAGCTGCCCTTGATCAGGCAGTACACCGGGAGGTCGCGCTCCAGGGCCACGCTGAGCGGCGCGAGCACGACGACACCGGCGCCCTCGCCGCGGACGTAGCCGTCGGCCCGGGCGTCGAAGGACTTGCAGCGGCCGTCCGGGGCGAGCGCGCCCATCGCGTCCATCGCGGTGTAGTAGTCGGAGACGAAGCTCAGGTTGACGCCGCCGGCCAGCACCAGGACGCTCTCGCCGAGCTGGATCGACTGGCAGCCGACGTGCACCGAGACCAGGGAGCCCGCGCAGGCGGCGTCGATGGCCATGCTCGGGCCCTGCAGCCCCAGGACGTAGGAGACCCGGTTGGCGATGATGCCGTCGTGCATGCCGGTCGCCGTGTGCGGGGTGATCTGGGCGTCGGGCCCGCGGTAGTGCGCAAGGGCGGCGTAGTCGCCCCAACAGGAGGCCATGAACACCCCGGTGTCGCTGCCCAGCAGGGTGTGCGGGGCGATGCCCGCGTCCTCCAGCGCCTCCCAGCACAGTTCCAGGACGAGCCGCTGCTGCGGGTCCATCTGGACGGCCTCGCGCGGCGAGATGCCGAAGAACAGCGGGTCGAAGCGGTCGATGTCGTCGACGAAGCCGCCCCAGCGGACCGCGTCGTTCATCAGCGCACGGCGCGCGGCCGGGACCGGTCCGACGGCGTCACCGCCCTCCACCAGCAGCCGCCAGAACGCGGACGGGTCCGGGCCGCCGGGGAAGCGGCAGCCGATGCCGACGACCGCGACCGGCTCGTGGGTGCGGGTGCCGCGCTCGGCGCCCCGGGCGGGCTGCGCCTCGCGAGGGCCTTCGACCAGGGCCCGGGCCAGCTCGCCGACGGTCGGGTACTGCCAGAGCCAGGTGGCGGGGACGGCGCGCCCGAGGAATTCGGACAGTTCGGCGGCGAGCGCCACCGACCGTGCGGAGTCCAGCCCGTACCGGTGCAGCGGGGCCCGGGGGTCCAGGGTGTTCGCGGACACGTCCAACAGTTCGGATACGCGGGAGAGCAGGAAGTCCGTGACGGCGGACAGGTCCGGCACCGTGCGTTCTTGGGGCATGGCGACTCCCTGGGCAGGGCGGAAGGAAGGGGTGGGGGAAGGGGTGGGGAGGGGACTCTGGTGGGTCGGAACTGCCCGGCCGGACGGCTCGCGACAGCCTGGTTCAGCCGCGTGCGGACGTGCGGATCAGCGGCTCGAATCGCTCGGATCGGCTCGGGTGATCACGCGACAGCGGCCCACTGTGAAGTTCTCGCCGTCGGGGATTCCGCGGCGCTGGTGTCCCGGTCCGCCCTGGATGCGGAGGTCGATCGGAAGGGCCGATCGGAAGGTCGATCGGGTCTGGCGCAACGAGTGTGCGATCTATGCGAATCGATGTGCAGCGGATCACCGGGTGTTTACCGACCAGCGGGTACGAGAGTGCCACTTGGCGATTGGTGAGACAAGCGTCGTCTGCGAGCCGGTCCGGGCAGTGGCGGGATCCGATCGCCAAAGTGTCCGATTCGACCTGCTCGGTCGACTGTCCCCGGACGAACGATGAATGGCGGCTGAACCGCTTTAGGGCGGGCTTTCGTTCGCGCGCGTACAGCGAATGTTCGTGTGAGGCAAGGGAGTTGGGCGGCCTTCCGGTCGCCTCTCGGTTCGCGTGGGGTGGACAGCGGACGATCGACCCGGGCAAGCTGATCCCCATGCCAGTTGCGAGTCCTGAGACAGCGTCAGCCAGTGTCGACCGCTCCTTAGCCCCTCGGCGCCCTGGACGGCGCCGGGTGCCTGCGCCGCCCGGTGCAGTGCGCCACGCCGACCCCGCCGTCCGTGCCGGGCATGTCGCCCCCGCCTACCCCGTCGGCGGCCGGGCATGACCGACGTCGCGGTGCAGCCGCTGGCCCGACCGGGACTGGCCCTCGGAGTGCTGGCCGGGGCGCTCGCCCTGGACGTGAGCGGCCTCGGGGTGCTCAACGCCGCCCTGCCCTCGGTCGGCTCCCGCTTCGACCTCGCCGACACCACCCTCCAGTGGGTGATGACCGCCTACGCCGTCACCTTCGCCGGGTTCCTGCTGGTCGGCGGCCGACTGGCCGATGTGCTCGGCCGGCGGCGGGTGTTCGAGGTCGGCGTCGCCGTGTTCACCGCCTCCGCGCTGGTCGGGGCGGTGGCGCCGAACATCGGGGTGCTGCTGGGCGCGCGTGCCGTCCAGGGAATCGGCGCCGCGCTCTCGGGTCCGGCCGCGCTGGCGCTGCTCTCCGAGGCGTTCCCGGCCGGTCCGGCCCGCAACCGGGCGTTCAGCGTCTACGCGGCGGTCGGCGCCGCGAGTTTCAGCGGCGGGGTGATGCTGGGCGGCGTGCTGACCCAACTCCTCGGCTGGCGTTCGGTGCTGTGGTTCTCGGTGCTGCTGGGGGCCGGTGTGCTGGCCGTGACCAGGATCGGCCTGCCGGACGGCCCCGGGCACCGCGGCCGGCTGGACCTGCCGGGCGCCGTCGCCGGGACCCTCGGCCTCACCCTGCTGGTGGTCGGGGTGAGCAGCTCCGGCGCCACGGCCTGGACGGTGCTGGCCGCCGCCGCGCTCTGCCTGGTGCTGTTCGTGGTGCGGGAGCACCGCACCGCCGACCCGGTCCTCCCGCTCGGCCTGTTCCGGCTCGGCTCCGTCCGGGCGGCGAGCCTGGCGGCGTTCCTCCAGTACACGGGCTCGGTCGGGATGCTGTTCTTCGCGCCGCTGTACCTCCAGGGGATGCTGGACTACTCCCCGTTCGAGTCCGGCCTGGCGCTGGTGCCGATGTCCGCCGCGGTGTTCCTCACCGCCAACTTCGCCACCGGCCGACTGCTGGCCCGCTTCACCCCGCGCACCCTGATGTCCGTCGGCCTGGTCCTGATCGGGGTCGGCACCGGGCTCTGGCTGGTCACCCCGCACGACGGCTCCTACCTGGTGCACGTGCTGCCCGGCCTGGTGCTCAGCGGCATCGGCCAGGGGCTGAACTTCCCCTCGATGACCACCGCCGGGCTGGCCGGCGTCCCGGCCGAACAGCAGGGCGTCGCCGGGGCGGTCAACGTGGTGACCCAGCAGATCGGCGCGAGCGTCGGGGTGGCGCTGATGGTCCTGGTCGCCGGGACCAGGACGGACCAGCTCGACGGCTACCACCTCGCCTACGTCACCGCCGCCGTGGCCTGCCTGCTCGGCGCCGCGGTCGTCGCCGCGGGGCGCCGCACCTGACGGACCCCGCGCCCACCGTCCCGGCCCGGCCCTTCCCGGGCCCGGGCCGGGTGCTGGTGTCCGGCGACGGTTGACGCCTTCGGCCCGGTGGAGCATGCTGCTGACCAAGCCAAGCAAGCGCTTAGTCACTCGCGAAAGGCGCCACCCCGTGCCGTCCCTGCTGCTCTCCCGCCGCGACCTCGACTTCCTGCTGTACGAGTGGCTGGACGTTTCCTCGCTCACGGCCCGGCCCCGCTACGCCGACCACTCGCGGGAGACCTTCGACGCCGCCCTGGACCTCAGCGAGCAGGTCGCCACCCGGCACTTCGCGCCGCACAACAAGCGGAACGACGCCGAGGAGCCGCGCTTCGACGGCGAGCGGGTGCACATCATCCCGGAGGTCCGGGAGGCGCTGGCCGTCTTCGCGGACACCGGCCTGCTCGGCAGCGCCATGGACCACGAGGTCGGCGGCGCCCAGCTGCCCTCCGTGGTGGCCAGCGCCTGCTTCGCCTGGTTCCAGGCCGCCAACCCGGGGACCTCCGGCTACCCGTTCCTCACCGTGGGCAACGCCAACCTGCTGCTGGCGCACGGCAGCCGGGACCAGATCGACACCTACGTCCGGCCCATGGTCGAGGGGCGGTTCTTCGGCACCATGTGCCTGTCGGAGCCGCAGGCCGGCTCCTCGCTCGCCGACCTGCGCACCCGGGCGGAGCCGCGCGCCGACGGCAGCTACCGGCTGTTCGGCAACAAGATGTGGATCTCCGGCGGTGACCACGAGCTGTCCGAGAACATCGTCCACCTGGTGCTGGCCAGGATCCCCGGCGGGCCGGCCGGGGTGAAGGGCCTCTCGCTGTTCATCGTGCCCAAGGTGCTGGTCGGCGCCGACGGCGCGCTCGGCGAGCGCAACGACGTCGTGCTGGCCGGGCTGAACCACAAGATGGGCTTCCGGGGGACGACCAACACCCTGCTCAACTTCGGCGAGGGCGTGCACCGGCCGGGCGGCGAGCCCGGCGCCGTCGGTCACCTGGTCGGCGAGCCGCACCGCGGCCTCGCGTACATGTTCCACATGATGAACGAGGCCCGGATCGGTGTCGGCCTCGGCGCCACCGCCCTCGGCTACACCGGCTACCTGCACGCCCTCGACTACGCCCGCACCCGCCCCCAGGGCCGTCCGGTCGGGGCCAAGGACCCGGACGCGCCCCAGGTGCCGATCATCGCCCACGCCGACGTGCGGCGGATGCTGCTCGCCCAGAAGTCCTACGCGGAGGGCGCGTTGGCCCTGGTGCTGTACTGCGGCCGACTGCTCGACGAGGAGCGCACCGCCGCCTCCCCGGAGGACCGGGCCCGCGCCCACCTGCTGCTGGACGTCCTCACCCCGATCGCCAAGAGCTGGCCCTCCCAGTGGTGCCTGGAGGCCAACAGCCTCGCCATCCAGGTGCACGGCGGCTACGGCTACACCCGCGAGTACGACGTCGAGCAGTTCTACCGGGACAACCGGCTCAACCCCATCCACGAGGGCACCCACGGGATCCACGGCCTCGACCTGCTCGGCCGCAAGGTCGTCATGGACGGCGGCGCGGGCCTGCGGCTGCTCGCCGAGACGGTCTCGGCGACCACCGCCCGGGCCGGGAGCGCCGGCGGGGAGGCGGCCGAGTACGCGGGGCAGCTCGACGAGGCCGTCCGGCGCATCGTCTCGGTCACCCGGCGGCTGTGGGCGGCCGGGGAGCCGGAGACGGCGCTGGCCAATGCCACCGTCTACCTGGAGGCGGTCGGCCACACCGTCGTGGCCTGGCTGTGGCTGGAGCAGCTGCTCGCCGCCGACGGGGGCGGCGAGCCCGTGCACGAGGGGAAGCGGCACGCCTGCCGGTACTTCTTCCGGTATGAACTCCCAAAGACCGAGGCCCAGTTCCGGCTGCTGGAGAGTCTGGACCGGACTGCCGTCGAGATCCCGGACGACGCGTTCTGAGGGTGCTCCGGCCCCCGGACCGGTGGGGCTGGGGGCCGAGCTTCGCGGGGGCGGTCAGGGGGCGGTCAGGGGTCGGCGCCCTCCGGGAGCGCCGTGACGAGGGCGGGCAGCCGCCGGGCGAACAGCCCGGCGGTGGCCAGCACCAGGACTCCCATGACGGCGACGGAGCGACCGGTCGTCATCGCCTCGGCGATCAGCCCGGCCGCGACCGGGCTGAGGCCCTGGGCCGTCATCAGCCCGGTCGACTGCAGTCCGAAGGCCTGCCCCCGGGAGCGCTCCGGAACCGCTGCCAGGAACGGCCGTTGCAGGCCCAGGGAGTAGCAGAACCCCACGCCCACCGCGATCAGCAGCACCCCGCCGAGCGCCACCGGGAGGCCGGGGACCGCGAAGGCCAGCAGGGGTGCGCCGAGCACGGCGAGCAGCGGCAGCACCGAACGCTCCACCGTGCCGGTGCGGACGAACCGTCCCAGCACGGTGTTGCCCACCAGCATGCCGATCGGCAGGCAGGCGAGCAGTACCCCGCCGGTGCCGGTCGACAGCCCCCGGTCCCGCACGTACGGCAGGACCAGGCTCTCCGCCCCGGTGGCGAAGGCCGGCGGCAGCCAGCGCACCAGCAGCAGCAGCCGGACCCGCCGGTCCGCGAGCAGCCGTCCGTTCTCCGCCCAACTGCCGCCCACGGTCGAGCGCCTGCCGCCCACACCGGACCGTCGGCCGCCCACGCCGGAGCGCCGGCCGCCCGTCGGGCGGGGCACCGGGAGCGGCAGCGGGCCGAGCCGGGCCGCCCACAGCCCGGCCGCCAGGTGCGCGAGCGCGGTGACCAGCAGCGCCCGGCGCGCGCCCAGGGCCGCGACCGCGAGGCCGCCGCAGCCCAGCCCCAGCAACTGGGCGCCGGAGGACACCACGTTGAGCAGCGAGCGGCCGGGGACGTACGCGGCGCCCGGCAGCACCTCGGCCACCGCCCGGCCGGTGGCGCCCTGGCTCACCGGCGTGGTGGCGGCCACCGCCGCGACCAGGGCGAGCACGGCCCAGTAGGGCAGCGCGACCAGCACCAGGACGACGGCGGTGGCCCCCTCCAGCAGGTAGCCGAGGCCGATCAGCCGGGCCGGCTGCACCCGGTCCGCGACGTTGCCGAACAGTCCGGACCCGATCACCTGGGGGATGAAGGAGATCCCGTAGGCAAGCGCACCGAGGACGGTGGAGCCGGTGGCCGTCAGCACCAGCACGGAGAGGGCGACCGCGCGCAGGCTCTCGGCCACCGTGCCCAGCCCGTAGCCGCACAGCAGCACCCGGTACGGGGCCACGGCCAGCAGCTGCCGGTAGCCGACCCGCTCGGCGGCCGGTGCCGGTGGGGGCGCGCCTACGGCACGGGTCACGGCCGCGCCCCCGGCCTCCGACCGCCCGCAGGCTCCCGTTCGCCCGCCGGATCCCGGTCGGCGCCCGTCACCAGCAGCTGCTGGAGGCCGCGCAGGGTCGCGCTGGGCCGCCGCACCGGCTCCCCGACGATCCGCAGCTCCTCGTACCGGTCGCCGAGCGCGTGGAACAGTGCCTGCACGATCCGGACGGCCAGGTGGTTGCCCAGGCAGGCGTGCACGCCCCGGCCGAACCCCAGGTGCGGATTGGGGTCGCGTCCGAAGTCGGCCCGGCCGGGCTCGGGGAAGACGGCCGGGTCGTGGTCGGCCGCGCCGAACACCGCCAGCACCACCTCGCCGCGGCGCAGCCGTCGGCCGCCCAGGTCGACGTCGGTGTTGACGGCCCGGCCGCTCGCCTGCACCGGACCGTCCAGCCGGAGCAGCTCGTTGACGGTGGCGGAGTCGGCCTTGCTCAGGTTCGCTCCGCTGAGCGCGCCGTGCCGGTCCAGCCCGAGCAGGGCGTTCCCGATCAGGCTGGTGGTGGAGGTGTAGCCGGCGTGGAACAGCGCCCGGGCCGTGTTGACCAGGTGTTGGGCGGGCACCTCGCGCCGGGCGGCGGTGAGCCCGGCCATCATGCCGTCGGTGTACTCGGCCCGGAACCAGCCGTCGACGAGGTCGTTGAGCAGCACGCGGGCGGCCAGGCCCGGTTCGATCCGCTCCGGTGCGAGGCCCCCGTCCATGCCGAGGACCAGCGCGCGGGAGGCCGCGCGGAACTCGGCGTCCTGGACCGGCGGCGGGGCGCCGAACAGCAGGCAGGTGGCGGACAGCGACAGCGGCTCGGCGAGTTCGGTGATCACGTCCGCCGGTCGGTCGCCGAGCCCGGCGACCAACTCCTCGGCCGTGCGCCGGACCTGCTCGGTCCAGCGCTCCAGGTCGACCGTGCGCAGGGCGGCCAGCACCGGCTTGCGCAGC
This sequence comes from Kitasatospora sp. NPDC028055, assembly GCF_040637885.1. Lineage (NCBI taxonomy): Bacteria > Bacillati > Actinomycetota > Actinomycetes > Kitasatosporales > Streptomycetaceae > Kitasatospora > Kitasatospora sp. NPDC028055. Next base: position 26,538 of record NZ_JBEZXE010000020.1, read on the forward strand.
TCGGTGTGCTCGGGCGGGTCGAGGGTCTGCATGCTGAGCCGCTGCCAGGGGACGTCCCGGCCGGACTTGCGCAGGTCGGAGCCGAAGGTCCCGGTGTCCTTGACCACCCGGAGGCAGTCCTCGTGCCGGGTGAGCACCCACACGCCGAGCTGTTCGTGCCAGTGGACCGGGTCCTCGGCGCGCAGCCGGGCGTAGACCGGGCGCGGGTCGGCCAGCATGGCGGGGCTGAGCGGGGCGAAGAGTTCCCCGTCGGGCTCCCCGGTCACCGGGCCGCTCCCGTCGGCGGACGGTCGACGGCGCCCGGGCCGCCCGAGCGCCGGGCCAGCGCGAAGTCCTCCGGCACGCCGGGCGGCGGGTCGAGGAGCGCGAAGCCCGCCTCGGCGAGCTCCCGGTGGACGGCGGGTCGCGGCACCGTGAACAGCACTCGGGAGACGGTCTCCTGGTGGACGATCCGGCCGTCCAGGCTCGCCGTGTACTCGGCCCGGCGCCGCATGGTGGAGTCGCTGAGGGCCTCCGAGGAGGTGCGCAGCCGGTACTCCACCCCGGCCACCGTGGTCTCCGCGGCCGTCCGCAGCTCCCAGGTGCTCGGCCGGCCGTCGGTGAGCATGTCGAGGGCGAGCAGCCCGCCCGGCCGGACGGCGCCCGCCAGGTCCGCGAACAGCTTGCGCCGGTCCGGACCGTCGAGGCACTGCAGCACCCCGGCGCACAGCGCGTAGTCCACACCGCTGGGCAGGCCGGTCGCCCCGGCCGGGAGCAGCACCGTCCGCGTGGCGAGCTCGGGCCGGGCGGACAGCTTGGCGAGGTGGACCGCGCGCATCCCGCGCGAGGGCTCGAAGCAGTGCACGGTGCAGCCGAGTTCGGCCAGCCGCAGGGCCAGGGTGCCGGTGCCGGAGCCGAAGTCGAGCACCACGTCACCGGCGCGGGCCGGCCCGGCGAACGCGTCAGCGTTCGGCGAGGTCTGGTGGCCGGCGGCGTCGGCCCGGGCGAAGAGGTCGTAGTAGTAGGCCATGACGTCGTACGGATCCGGCGCGGCGAGCGCGTCGCCGCCGGTGGGCTCTTCCACTCTGGATCAGTTCCTTCTGGAATCGGGGCGGTGCGCAGGCCGGAAAAAGGTGTTGGCCGTCGGCTCATCAGCCGTCGGCCAACACCCGCGCTTTTCCTGTGGTCGTGCATTCAACGGGTCTCCGGGTTTCAGTGGTCGTAGCTCATGTCGAGCCCCCTTTCCGCTGACGACGCAGAAACTATCCATCGCGCCGAACCGTCCGACAACGCCGCGAATGCGGCAGCAAACTGCATGGCAGCTACTTCCGTCGATTCCGCCGCCCCGCCGGCGGGAGTTCGAGGACGGGCCGCTAAGCGAGCCAGACCGGCCCCCAGTAGAGCGGCTGGGCGCCCAGGATCGGGTCGTCGAGCACCCGGATGCCCAGCACCCGGAGCCGGCGGGCGGACAGGTAGCCCAGCACGTCCTCGGTCAGCCGGTGCAGCGACCCTTCGGACAGCGTCCCGAGCAGCTCGTCGGCGGACGGCCGCCCGACCCCGTCGAACGGCTGCGGGGCCGCCCAGGCCGACCGCTCCGCCCACGCCGACCGCTCCGCCCGGGTCGCCGCCTCGGCCCTCGCATGGCGCAGCGCCCCGCAGGCGTCGGCACCCCAGGCCGCCGTCGGCGGCGCCCCGGACGCCCGGTCGAGGAGGCGGACGATCCGCCATCCCCCGGGCAGGCCGGGGATCCGGCCGACCACCACGCCCCGCCCGCTCCCCGGCACCCCCGCCTCGACCACCCGCCGGACGGCCGCCCGTCGGGAGAGCAGGGCGAGGGCGCCGTCGAGCAGCCAGTGGCGCTCGCTCGGCCCCGCCGCGCCCACGCTGGGGCCGGGCGGGGCGGGCCCGCAGCCGGGGTAGGGCGCGGGGGCCAGCGACCGCAGGCCGTCCAGGACGTGGTGGAGGTGCGGGCGCCGGTCGAGCGGGCCCCGGCGGTCCAGCAGCCGGCGGGTCGTGACGAGCAGGCCGCTCCATGGTTCGAGCAGCGGGGCCGCGCTGCGCAGCAGGTCCTCGGGGTCGGCCCGGGTGTCCGTCAGCCGGTCGCCGAGCGTGCGGATCCCGCTCCACTGCGGGCGGCCCGGGCCCGCCAGGGTGACCCGGCTGACCGAGCCGCTCGCCCGGTGCACGACCGCGGCGCCGTCCTGCGGGGAGCGGGCGAGCAGCTCCCTGACGGTCTCGCGCAGCGCGGCCCCGGCGGTGCCCGGGCCGCTGCCCGGCCGCGCCGCCGGGCCCGGCGCTCCGTCGGCGCGGTGCCACAGCGCGACCCGTCTGACCAGTTCCTCGTGCCGCTCGCCCGGCCGGGCGCCGCCGGGGCCGAGGACGGCGAGGCCGGGCAGCACGGTGACCGGCATCGGCTGCTGCTTGTCGGGCATGCGGTGCGGGGCGTCCTTCATGAGGGGGCGGCGTGCGACCGGCCCCCGCCTCCGACGCTCCTGCGCCCCGCGGCACCGGACGGGGCGCCACGGGTACGGCTCCGGTCAAGCTTCGGCCCGGCCGCGCCGCGGCGTCCATCGAGGGGGTGCGGCAGGAACCTGCACGGCAGGCTTGCCCGCGCGGACCGCGCGGACCCGCGGGTGTCGGCGGGGGTCGGCGCGGGGTGTCCGCGGATGGGGCGAATTCCGGTACGGCCTGTGTGGAAATGCCGCTCGCGGGACCACCGAATCGTCAATTCCGGTGTCGGCATTCCGTTTCCGTCCGGGCCGGTCCGGAAACGGCCGGCCGATTTTCCATGCTCATGACGACAGGGCGGGTTAGGGTGTCCGGTGGAGCGTCGCTGTTGATCGACGGTGAGGCGTGTGGATTGTGGTGGAAATCTCCCAAAAGGATATGACGTACCTGGACGACACCAGCTCCGCGAAGACAAGTTCCGTGCAGCTGAGCCCGATCGCCGTATCGATCTACGGCTCGGCCCTGGAGCGCGGCCGGATCTCCGAGGCGGACCAGCCCGAGCTGCTCGAGGAGCTGCGCGCCACCCCCGCCGAGGTGGAGCTCGGGCTCGCCGTCCTCAGGGAGTTGAGGCTGCTCACCCCGGCCCCCGACGACCCCGGCGCACTGACCCCGGCCAGTCCCGACTCGGCGGCCGCCCAGCTGGTCACCCCCATCAAGCAGGAGATCGCCGGCCTGGAGCAGTTGGCGTCGGACCTCGAATCCCAGGTGCTGTCGCTCAAGTCGCTCTACTTCGAGAGCCGTCAGCGGCGCAACCGCCGGGAGGCGGTCGACGTCATCGACGGCGCGGGCCGGGTCCGCTCGCTGCTGGGCGAGGCCTTCCGCCGCTGCTCGGTCGAGGTCTTCGGTGCGCACCCCGGCGTCATCTCCGAGCAGGAGCTCGAGGGTGCACTGCCCGAGCAACTCGCGCTGCTGGCCCGCGGCGTCCGCCTGCGCCTGCTCTTCCAGCACCCGGTCAGGACCAGCGCCCGCCGGCGCGAACTGCTCGAACGGCTCACCCGGGCCGGCGGCCGGATCCGCACCTGCGAGGAGATCGCCGACCGCATCGTCGTCCTCGACCGCGAGACCGCGTTCATCCCCAGCTGCTCCGGGCCCGACGGCGCGGTCGTCCTGCGCGAGCCCTCCACCGTCGACTACCTCTACCGCTCTCTCGAACAGGCCTGGTCCGCCGCCCTGCCCTTCGAGCCCGACGGCCCCGGCAGCCCCGACGGCCCCGGCGCGCCCCGCTGCGGCATCGCGGGCGAGGAGATCAAGCGCGCGATCCTGCGGATGCTCGCCGCGGGCGCCAAGGACGACCTGATCTCCCGTCGGCTGAGCATCTCGGTCCGGACCTGCCGCCGCCACATCGCCGAGATGATGGACGAACTGGAGGTCTCCAGCCGCTTCCAGGCCGGGGTCAAGGCGATCGAAGCGGGCCTGATCCGCCGCTCGACGGCCCCGGGCGAGGGGGCGCCCCAGGAGGCGGCCTGCTGACCGGTGCTGCTCACCGGAACACGCCGACGGGGGAGGCGGTGAGCAGGCGGTGGCGGGTCAGCCCACGGGGGTCGGCAGGGCGTCGGCGAACCGGCCGACCACCTCGTCCAGGGCGGTGGTGGCGGCGGGGGAGAGTTCGGTGCTGCCGTCCGACGCGGTCAGGATGTCGCGGTCGAGGACGAACCAGCCCTGGGTGACGTGCGCGGCGCCCATGCTGGTGAGCACCGGCCGCAGGGCGTAGTCCACCGCCAGGACGTGGGCCGGCGAGCCGCCGGTGGCCAGCGGCAGCACCGTCCGGCCGGCGAGGGCGTACTGCGGCAGCAGGTCCAGCAGGCACTTGAGCAGGCCCGAGTAGGCGGCCTTGTAGACGGGCGTGCCCACCACGACGCCGTCGGACTGCCGCAGCAGCTCGGCGACCTCGAGGACGGTGGGGTGGGAGACGTCCGCGCCGGTGAGCACCTCCGCGGGCAGTCGGCGCACCTCCAGCGGGGTGACGTGGTGGCCGCGGGCTTCGAGGCGCTGGGCGGCCGCCCCGAGCAGGCGGGTGGTGCGGGAGACGGGGGACGGGCTGCCGGAGAGGGTCAGGATGCGGGCCATGGGAACCTCGATCGGGTGGTGCGGTGGGCGGGTGGGTCGTGAGGCGCCGTGCGGGTGGGTCGTCGTACGGTGCGCGGGTCGGTCGTCGTACGGCCTGCGGGCCGGTGTCAGACGGTGGCGATCCGGTGGATCTCGGCGAGGGTGCGGGCGTCCAGCAGGTCGGGCAGCGACAGCCGGCGGCCGGTGAGGCGTTCCAGGGCGGTGAGCAGGCTCAGCAGGTGGAGCGAGTCCCAGCCGGGGAGGTCGTCGAAGTCGACCTCGGCGTCCTCTGGCCCGAGCGGCAGGCCCAGTTCGGTGGCGGCCACGGTGATCAGTTCGGCGAGGCCGTCGGGGGCGGTCATACGGGGTGTCCTTCCAGGAGGCCGGTCAGCTCGGCGTCGAGCCGCAGGTGGCCGGGCGGGGGCAGTTCGGTGTCGAGGTCGTGGCGGAAGGCGAGGCCGCCGTCCGGCCCGGCCGAGCCCTCGGCGGGGACGAAGCCGTACCGGGGCAGCAGGTCCTTGACCGTGCCGTTGCGCGGGCCGGGCCGGTAGCGGCCGGTGACCGCGCGCAGGCCGGTGTCGGCGGCCAGGCCGAGGACGGCGGAGAGCACCGCCTGCTCGATGCCGCGGGAGAACACCCGGCAGCTCAGCAGGAAGTTGTCGATCCGCAGCTCCTCGCCCTCGCGGGCCAGGAAGACCGCGCCGACCAGGCCGTTGTCGCCGAAGCGGTCGGCGGAGCGCACGGTGAGCACCCCGGAGCCCTCGGCGGCCGCGAAGGCGGCCACCTCGGCGGGCTGGAGGCGGCGGGTGGTCAGGTTGAACTGGTTGGTCCGCAGGGTGAGTTGGGAGACCCGGGGGAGTTCCTCGGCGGCCAGCGGGCGCAGTCTGACCTCGACGCCCAGCTCGTTGAGGTAGTCGGTGAGCGAGTCGAAGCCCTGGAGGAAGTCGCTGCGGGCGACCTCGCCCCGGTAGAGCTCGGCGCGCTTGCGGTCCTCGCCGGTCAGCCGGCGGACGTCGAACCAGCCGTCGGACAGCAGCCGTTCGACGTGCAGCGCCGGTTCCTCGTCCAGCGCCACCACCGCGACCTCGGGCAACTCCCGTCTGACCAGGCCGCGTTCGTAGGACGAGTCGTCGACGAAGACGAAGCCGGAGGTGCCCAGGTTGAGCGCCTCGGCGAGGTCCGTGATCCCGGCCGGCTTGGGGCGCCAGTCGGCCGTCACCCGGACGAAGTCCGCCTCGCGCAGCGTCATCTCGGGGTGCTCCCGCAGGACCGTCAGGACCGGCTCGCGGTCGTTCTTGCTGACGGCGGCGAGCAGCACGCCCTGGGAGCCGAGCTGTTTGACCACCCGCTGGAACCCGCGGAACGCCTCGCCGCGCGGCGTCCCGCCCGCCTCGACGCCCTCCGGGCCGTCGTCCCCGAGGATGCCGCCCCACACCGTCTGGTCCAGGTCCAGGACGAGCACCTTGCGGGTCAGCCCGGCCAGGTGGCGGGCCAGGTGCCCGGCCTCGCGGGCGTAGGCGGCGAGCAGCGGCTCGGAGAGGTGGGCCTTCGCGTAGACGTCGAGCCGGGCATCGGTGACCGGGACGCCCTCGGCGAGCAGCGGGTCGAGGTCGAGGACCACCACCGAGGGGTTCTCCTCGCCCAGCCGCAGCAGCCGGGCGTTGGCCTCCCGCCAGAGCGCGCCGAGCCGTGCCCGGGACTGGTGGTCGACCAGCTGGTGGGTCCAACGCCTCGGCAGCGGAACGGTGTTGAGGACCAGGACGCCGCGTGCCGAGGCCGCGAAGCGGGCCGCCAGCGCGGTGATCAGCTCGACCTTGCCGTCCAGCACCCTGGCCGCGTCCTCCGGCCGCCAGGGCAGCGGGACCTCGTCGAAGACCACGGCCGGGTCGAGCAGGCAGAGCGTCAGGTCCGGATCGGCGGCGTAGAGCGCGCTGCCGGGGTCGGACAGCTCGAACACCCAGCTGTCGAAGTCGCCCCGGTACGGGCGCAACAGCAGTCCGTGCCGGGCGAGTTCACCGGTCAGCGGGGCGATCAGCGGGGCCACGGTGCCGTGCCCGAGGACGGCGACGGTGAGCACGGGGGTGCCCGGGTGGGCGGCCAGCACCTCCGTCGGGTCAAGCCCGGCCAGGATCCGGCCCGCGTGCGCCGTCCGGGCCGGGTCGGCCTCCGCGAGCAGGGCCCGGACGCCGGGGTACTCGGCGGCGAGGCGGCCCTGACGGCGGAGGTCGAGCAGGGCGTGGGCCGGGTCGGCGGTCGTTTCCATCGGGGGCTCTCCGATCGGTCTGCTCCGGGGCGTGGGGCCGTGGAGCGGTGCCGGGCCATCGTGGCCGGGCGGACTGAACCGGGCCTGAATCCCGGCCGGGCGCGGGCCGGTTCAGGGCCGGTTCAGGGCCCGTTTTCGCGGCACCCGGAGAGTGGGTGGCTCCCTCGACCCCGAGACCCCGGGAGGTACCGGGTTGGACGTACTGCATCCCCGGTCGGCGCGCCGGTACAGGGCCGCCGACTGGGCCCTGCGCCGGATCCTGCTGCCGATGAGGTGGTTCGCCGTCGGCTGGGCGCCGCTGCCGGGCTGCGACGGCTCGGCGTGGGCCGGCCTGCCGCCGCAGCCCCGTTCGCCGTTGTTTCCGTCGTCGCCGGGCGGCCCGCCGGCCGGGCACCCCGAGCGGCTGCTGGTCGGGGTGCCGCCCACGCCCGTCGAGCGGGAGCTGTGGGCGGGCCTGACCCGGCCGGGCTGAGCGGGCGACGTGCCGACGTTCAGGGGTGGTTTAGCCGCCCCGCCGAGCATGACCGCCGGGGCCGGCCGGTGCCGGCGCACCCCGGCAGCCACGGCGCTGCCGCCGCGACATCCGGCCGGCGCCCCCGTCTCCCCGGCGCCCCTGGCCCCTGGCCCCGGCGCCGGGCCGCCGGGCCGCCGCCCCGCCACCACTCCGTCACCACGCCACGCCTGCCCGGCGCCCTGACACCTGACGCCTGACGCCTGACGCCTGACGCCTGACGCCCCGACGCCCTGACGCCCCTGACCCCTGACGCCCCGACGCCCCGCACCGCCTCGACGAGGAGCACACACCCCGCGATGACCGCCAAGCCCGAGACCCCTGCCGCCGTTGCCGCCCGCACCGCCGCCCCCGCCGTCGAGGTGCCGCCCGGCGCCGTCGCCGTGGTCGGCCTGGCCTGCCGGCTCCCCGGTGCGCCCGACCCGGCGGCGTTCTGGGAGCTGCTGTGCGAGGGCCGGGACGCCGTCGGCGAGCCCCCCGTCGACCGCTGGCCGGCGGACACCCCCGGTGTGCCGCGCGCGGGTGCCTTCCTGGAGCGGATCGACACCTTCGACGCCGCCTTCTTCGGGATCTCGCCGCGCGAGGCCACCACGATGGACCCGCAGCAGCGGCTGGTGCTGGAACTCGGCTGGGAGGTGCTGGAGGACGCCGGCCGGCTGCCCGCCCAACTGCGCGACAGCCGTACCGGGGTGTTCGTCGGCGCCTTCCTGGACGACTACGCGGCACTGGTGCATCGGCAGGGCCCGGACGCGGTGGACCGGCACGTGCTGACCGGCCTCAACCGGGGCATGATCGCCAACCGGCTCTCCTACCAGCTGGGCCTGCGCGGTCCGAGCCTGACCGTGGACACCGCGCAGTCCTCCTCCCTGGCCGCCGTCCACCTGGCCGTCGAGAGCCTGCGCCGCGGCGAGTCCGACCTCGCCCTGGCCCTCGGGGTGAACCTGATCGCCGCGCCGGACAGCACACTCGGCGCGGCCCGCTTCGGCGGCCTCTCCCCGCACGGGCGCAGCCGTCCGCTCGACGCGGCCGCCGACGGCTACGCGCGCGGCGAGGGCGGCGTCGCGGTGCTGCTCAGGCCGCTGGCCGCGGCACTGGCGGACGGCGACCCGGTGTACGGCGTGCTGCTGGGCAGCGCCATCGGCAACGACGGGGCCACCGACGGCCTGACCGTGCCCGGCGCCGACGGCCAAGCCGCTGTCCTGGCGGCCGCCTACCGCCGGGCCGGGGTGGACCCGGCGGCCGTCCAGTACGTCGAGCTGCACGGCACCGGTACGGCCGTCGGCGACCCGGTGGAGGCCACCGCCCTCGGCCGGGTGCTGGGGGCCGGCCGGGCCGCGGACGCCCCGCTGCTGGTCGGTTCGGCCAAGAGCAACGTCGGCCACCTGGAAGGGGCGGCCGGCCTGGTCGGCCTGGTGAAGACGGTGCTCGCGCTGCACCACGGCGAGCTGCCGCCGACCCTGCACCACCGCACCCCCAACCCGGCCGTCGACCTGACGGAGCTGCGGCTGCGGGTCGCCACCGAGCGCACCCCCTGGCCCGGCGGCGGGACGGCGGCCCGGCTGGCCGGGGTCAGCTCCTTCGGCATGGGCGGTACGGACGTCCACGTCGTGCTGACCGGCGCCCCGCCGGCGCCCGCGCCCGCGCCCGTCCTGACCGACCTCCCAGCGCCCGTGCTGCTCTCCGGCCGCGGCCGCCCGGCACTGCGCGGGCAGGCCGCCGCCCTGCGCGCGCACCTGGCCGCGCACCCCGAACTCGGCCCGGCCGAACTCGCGGGCCCGCTCGCCGTCGCCCGGACCGCCTTCGAGGACCGCGCCGTCCTGGTGGCCGAGGACCGGGCCGGGCTGCTCGCCGCACTCGACGCGCTGGCCGCCGGCCAGGAGGCGCCCGGTGCGGTCACCGGCACGGCCGGCACCGTCGGCGGCACCGCCTTCCTGTTCCCCGGCCAGGGCAGCCAGCGCCCCGGCGCCGGACGCGGACTGTACGAGCGCTTCCCGGTGTTCGCGGCCGCCCTGGACGAGGCCCTGGCCGCCCTCGACCCGCACCTCGACCGGCCGCTCGGCAGCCTCCTGTTCGCCGAACCGGGAAGCCCCGAGAGCGAGTTGCTGGACCGCACCGAGTACACCCAGCCGGCCCTGTTCGCGCTCGGCAGCGCCCTGTACGCCCTGCTGCGCTCCTGGGGCATGACCCCGGACGCCGTGGCCGGGCACTCCATCGGCGAGATCGCCGCCGCCCACGCCGCCGGGGTGCTCACCCTGGCCGACGCCGCCGTCCTGATCACCGCCCGGGGCCGGCTGATGGCCGAACTGCCCTCGGGCGGAGCGATGGTGGCGGTGGAGGCCGCCGAGGAGGAGGTGCTGGGCCGACTGGCCGGCCGGGAGGGCGAGGTCGGCATCGCCGCCGTCAACGGCCCGCGCGCCGTCGTGCTGTCCGGAGCCGAACCGGCCGTCCTGGCGGTGGCCGCCGAACTCGCCGCGCTCGGGCGGCGCACCCGCCGGCTGCGGGTCAGCCACGCCTTCCACTCCCCGCTGATGGACCCGGCGCTGGAGCGCTTCCGCGCGGTCGCCGCCCGGCTGACGTACGCGCCGCCCCGGCTGCCCCTGGTCTCCACCCTCACCGGGCGGCCGGCCGCGGCGGACACCCTGGCCGACCCCGAGCACTGGGTGCGGCACGCCCGCGAGGCCGTCCGCTTCGCCGACGGGGTGCGCGCCCTGCACGGCCTCGGCGTGCGCACCCACCTCGAACTCGGTCCGGACGCGGTGCTCACCGCGCTCGCCCGGGACACGGCGGCGGCCGACGGGCTGGGCGCCGAGGTCGCGGGGGCCGCGCTGCTGCGGCGGGGGCGGCCGGAGCTGGCGAGCCTGCTCGGCGCGGTCGGGCTGCTGCACGCCCGGGGCGGCGAGGTCGACTGGGCCCGGTACTTCGGGTCGGGCGCGGGCGCGGGTGCTCCGGCGGCGGCCCGGGCGGTTGGGCTGCCGACGTACGCGTTCCAGCGGGAGCGGTACTGGCTGGAGGGCGCGGACGCCCTCCCGGGTGGACCGGCCCCGGCTGCCGAGCCCGTTGGCGGCGCCGAGCTCGTTGGCGCGGCCGGGCCCGTTGGTGCCGCCGGGCCCGTTGGTGCAGCCGAGCCCGAGCCCGTTCCGGCGGTGCCGGTGCGGCGGCCGGACGGCGAGCTGCTGGACCTCGTCCGGGCCCAGGCCGCCGTGGTGCTGGGGCACCCGACCCCGCACACCCTGGACGGCCGACGGACCTTCAAGGACCTCGGCCTGGACTCGCTGGGCGCCGCCGAACTGGCCGACCGCCTGGCCGCCGCCACCGGGCTCGGCCTGTCCGCGTCCGCCGTCTACGACCACCCGACCCCGGAGGCCCTGGCCCGGCACCTGCGCGGTGACGAGCGGGAGGCGTCGGTGGTGCGGGCGGTGCTGGTGGACGAGCCGGTGGCGATCGTGGGGATGGCGTGCCGGTACCCGGGTGGGGTGGGGTCGCCGGAGGAGTTGTGGCGGCTGGTGGTGGAGGGGCGGGACGCCATTTCGCCGTTCCCTTCGGACCGGGGCTGGGACCTCGACGCGCTCTACGACCCGGACCCCGACCGCCCGGGCACCAGCTACGCCCGGCACGGTGGATTCCTCACCGGCGCGGGCGGGTTCGACGCGGAGTTCTTCGGGATCTCGCCGCGTGAGGCGGCAGCAATGGATCCGCAGCAGCGGCTGGTCCTGGAGTCGTCCTGGGAGGCGCTGGAGTCGGCCGGGATCGACCCGGCCGGACTGCGAGGCAGCCGGACCGGCGTCTACGTCGGCGCGACCGCGATGGAGTACGGTCCGCGCCTCTCCGAGGGCTCCGACGGCGCGGACGGCTTCGTGCTCACCGGCAGCACGACCAGCGTGATCTCGGGCCGGGTCGCGTACACCTTCGGGCTGGAGGGCCCGGCGGTGACGGTGGACACGGCCTGCTCCTCCTCCCTGGTCGCGCTGCACCAGGCCGCCGCCGCGCTGCGCACCGGGGACTGCGACCTGGCCCTGGCCGGTGGGGTGACGGTGATGTCGAGCCCCGGCATGTTCGTGGAGTTCAGTCGGCAGCGGGGGTTGTCGGTGGACGGTCGGTGCCGGTCGTTCGCGGCGGGTGCGGATGGGACGGGGTGGAGTGAGGGGGTGGGGGTGCTGGTGGTGGAGCGTCTGTCGGATGCGCTTCGCCGTGGGCATCGGGTGTTGGCGGTGGTGCGGGGTTCGGCGGTGAACCAGGACGGTGCGTCGAACGGTTTGACGGCGCCGAACGGGCCTTCGCAGGAGCGGGTGATCCGGGCGGCGTTGGCGGCGGCCGGGTTGGGTGCGGGTGATGTGGATGTGGTGGAGGCGCACGGGACGGGGACCCGGTTGGGGGATCCGATCGAGGCGCAGGCGCTGCTGGCGACCTATGGTCGGGATCGGTCGGCTGAACGTCCTTTGTGGTTGGGGTCGTTGAAGTCGAACATCGGGCATGCGCAGGCGGCTGCGGGTGTGGGTGGTGTGATCAAGATGGTGCGTGCGTTGGTGGAGGGGGTGTTGCCGGGGTCGTTGTACGCGGGGGAGCCGTCGCCGTTGGTGGACTGGGCCTCGGGTGGGGTGGAGTTGCTGGCTGAGGCTCGGGAGTGGCCGGAGGTGGGTCGTCCGCGTCGGGCGGGGGTGTCCTCGTTCGGGATCAGCGGGACGAACGCGCACGTGATCCTGGAGCAGGCGCCCGAGGCTGTGCTGCCGTCGGAGGAGGTCGCGCTGCCGTCGGAGGTGGTGGCCTGGCCGCTGTCCGCGCGCACCGACACGGCGCTGCGCGCCCAGGCCGTACGCCTGCTGGCCTACACCGAGCAGCACCCGGAGGTGGACCCGGGCACGCTGGGCCGGGCCCTGGTCTCCACCCGGTCCGCCTTCGAGCGGCGGGCGGTGGTGCTGGGCTCGGAGCGCGCCGAACTTCTGGACGGCCTCCGGGCGTTGGCGTCCGGCACGGATGCCGCCAGTTCCACCGGGCCGGTCACCGGCTCCGCCCGTGACGGTGGTCGTACGGCGTTCGTGTTCACGGGGCAGGGCAGTCAGTGGTTGAGCATGGGGCGTGGGTTGTACGGGGCGTTCCCGGTGTTCGCGGCGGCGTTCGACGAGGTGTGCGCGGCGTTCGATCCGTTGTTGGGGCGGTCGTTGCGTGAGGTGGTGTTCGAGGGCGGGGAGCTGTTGGACCGTACGGAGTTCACCCAGCCGGCGTTGTTCGCGGTGGAGGTGGCGCTGTACCGGTTGGTGGTGTCGGCGGGTGTGACGGCGGACGTGGTGGCCGGGCATTCGATCGGTGGGGTGGTGGCGGCGTTCGTCGCTGGCGCGTTCTCGTTGGCGGATGCGGCGGTTTTGGTGGCGGCCCGGGGTCGGTTGATGGGGTCGGCGCGTTCGGGTGGGGCGATGGTGGCGGTGGAGGCCACGGAGGAGGAGGTGCTGGCCGAACTGGCGGGCCTGGAGGGCTCGGTGTCGCTGGCGGCGGTGAACGGGCCGCGCTCGGTGGTGCTCTCCGGGGACGAGGACGTGGTGCTGGAGTTGGCCGGGCGTTGGCGCGAGCGTGGGCGCAGAGTAAAGCAGTTGACGGTCAGTCATGCCTTCCATTCGCCGCACATGGACGGTGTGCTGGAGGAGTTCACGAGGGTGGCGGGTGGGGTGGAGTTCGCGGAGCCGTTGCTGCCGGTGGTCTCCGACCTGACCGGCCGCGTCGCCACGGCGGAGGAGCTCGCTGAACCGGCCTACTGGGCGCGGCACATCCGTTCGGCGGTGCGCTTCCACGACGTCGTGCGCACCCTGCACGAGCAGGGTGTCACCCGCTACCTGGAACTCGGCCCCGACGCCGTCCTCACCCCGCTGGTCGAGGCAGCGCTCGGCGCGGACGCCGACCCCGTCGTCCTCCCGCTCGCCCGTCGCGGCCGCCCGGAGGTCCGCGCCCTGGCGGACGCGCTCGCCCGGCTGCACGCCGCCGGGGCTCCGGCCGAGGTGCTGCGGCCGCTGCTGCCCGGCCCGGCGGTCCGACTGGACCTGCCCACCTACCCCTTCCAGCACACCCACTACTGGTCGGCGCCCCGCCCGGTCACCGATGCCGCCGCCCTCGGGCTGGCCGAGGCCGGCCACCCCCTGCTGGCCGCCGCCGTCGGAACCGCGGAGGACGGCGGGCTGCTGCTCACCGGCCGGATCTCGTCGGCCGGGCAGGCCTGGCTCGCCGACCACGAGATCCTCGGCACCCCGCTACTGCCCGGCACCGCCTTCCTGGAACTGGCGCTGGCCGCCGCCGCCCGCATCGGTGCCGACGGCGTCGAGGAGCTGACCCTGCACACACCGCTGCCGCTGCCCGTCGGTGGTGCCGTCCAACTCCAGCTCGCGGTCGGCCCGTCGGACGGGAGCGGGCGCCGGACCCTGGCCGTCCACGCCCGCCCCCAGCGCCCCGGCCAGGAGGACACCGAGGACTGGACCAGGCACGCCGAGGGCCTGCTCATCGAGGGCCTGTCGGGGGCGGTTCCGGTGGCCGCGCCGCAGCTCGCCGCCTGGCCCCCGGCCGACGCCGAACCGCTGGACCCGGACGCCCTGTACGCGCGGCTGCTCGCCCGGGGCTACGCCTACGGCCCCGCCTTCCAGGGCGTGCGCGCGGCCTGGCGGCTCGGCCCGGAGCTGTTCGCCGAACTCGCGCTGGGTGACGAACAGGCGCTCTCCGCCGAGGCGTTCGGCATCCATCCGGCCTTGCTGGACGCCGCGCTGCACCCACTGGTGGACGCCGAGACCGCCGACCGGGACGCCGAGACTGCCGACCGGGAGGCCGGGGGCGGCCTGCCGCTGCCGTTCTCCTTCGGCGCCGTCCGGCTGCACGCCCAGGGAGCGGCCCTGCTGCGGGTCCGCTGGACACCGGGCGCCGCAGGAGCCGCCCTCGAGGCCTACGACGTCGAGGGCCGGCCCGTGCTGTCCGTCGGCTCGCTCGCCCTGCGCACCGCGACACCCGCCGCCGACACCGACCGGGCCGCCGAGCGCGGGGCCCTGCACCGCCTCGACTGGCGCCCGGTGCCGGTAGACGCCCGGCCCTCCCCCGGGCGGACCCTGCTGCTCGGGCCCGCACCGCAGGGCCTGTCCGCGCTGCCCGCCCTCCCGGACCCGGCCGCGCTTCGTGCCGCGCTCGACGCGGGGCAGCCCGCGCCCGGGACCGTCCTCGCCGTCCTGCCGGACACCGGCGCCGACCGGCCCGCCGCGGCGCGTGAGCTCACCCGCGAGGCGCTGCGGCTCGCCCAGGACTGGCTGGCCGACGAGCGGCTGGCGGACACCGTCCTCGCCGTCCTCACCCGGCACGCGGTCGCCGCCACGGTGGACGGGCCCGCGCCCGACCCGGCCGCGGCCGCCGTCTGGGGGCTGCTGCGCAGCGCCCAGAGCGAGCAGCCCGACCGTTTCCGGCTCGTCGATCTGGACGACGACCCGGCCTCGGCCGCCGCGCTACCGGCGGCCCTGGCCACCGGCCTGCCCCAACTCGCCCTGCGCGCGGGCGCGGTGCTCCAGCCCGTGCTCAAGCACGTGCCGCCAGCCGTCCCGGCCCGACCGGCCGACGGCGCCGCGCCGGACCTGACCGGTGGCACCGTCCTGATCACCGGCGGCACCGGCGGCCTGGGCGTCCTGCTCGCCCGCCACCTGGTGGAGCGGCACGGCGTCCGACGGCTGTTGCTGGTCAGCCGCCGTGGCCCGGCGGCCCCCGGAGCGGCCGAGGCCGCCGCCGAACTGACCGCCCGGGGCGCGGAGGTGGTCCTCGCCGCCGCCGACACCGGAGACCGGGCCGCGCTGGCCGCCCTCCTCGCCGAGCTGCCGGCCGACCGTCCGCTGCGCGCGGTCCTCCACCTCGCCGGAATCGTGGACGACGCCACCCTCACCGGACTCGACGCCGACCGGATCGCCCGGGTGCTGCGGCCCAAGGCGGACGCCGCCTGGCACCTGCACGAGCTCACCGCCGACCTCGACCTGGCCGCCTTCGTCCTGTTCTCCTCCGTCTCCGGCATCACCGGCACCGCCGGCCAGGGCGGTTACGCGGCGGCCAACAGCTTCCTGGACGCGCTCGCCCAGCACCGCCGGGCGCTTGGCCTGCCCGCTCTCTCGCTGGCCTGGTCGCTCTGGGCCGACCAGGACGGCATGGCCGGCGCCCTGGACGCCGAGGCCCTCCGCCGCTGGAGTCGCAGTGGTCTGCCGCCGCTGGAGACCACGGCCGGACTGGAGCTGTTCGACGCGGCGCTCGCCGGATCCGCTGCGCCCGCCGGATCCACTCCGTTCGCCGGGTCCGCCCCGCTTGCCGGATCCGACCCGCTGCTGGTGCCGGCCAGGATCGACCGGGCTGCCCTGCGGGCCCGCGCCGCCGAGGGGCCGCTGCCGGCCCCGCTGCGCGGCCTGGTCCGCACGCCGCTGCGCCGCAGTGCCGCCGCGCGCGCCGGCGGACCGGCGGGCGGCACCGGCTGGGCCGAGCGCACCGCTGCCCTGCCCGAGGCCGAACGCGCCCGGGCGGCCGAGGAGTTGGTGCGCGGTGCGGTGGCCGCCGTGCTCGGGCACGACGGCGCGGACACCGTCGACCCGGACCGCGCCTTCAAGGACCTCGGCCTGGACTCGCTGACCGCCGTGGAACTGCGCAACCGCCTGAACACCGCGACCGGCCTGCGACTGCCCGCCACCGTCGTCTTCGACCAGCCCTCGCCGGCCGCGCTGGCCCGGCGCCTGCTCGCCGAGCTGGACGGCACCCGGGCGGTGGGCCGGGAGGCGTCGGTGGTGCGGGCGGTGGCGGCGGACGAGCCGGTGGCGATCGTGGGGATGGCGTGCCGGTACCCGGGTGGGGTGGGGTCGCCGGAGGAGTTGTGGCGGTTGGTGGTGGAGGGGCGGGACGCGATCTCGCCGTTCCCCTCGGACCGGGGCTGGGACCTCGACGCGCTCTACCACCCCGACCCCGACCACCACGGCACCTCCTACGCCCGCGAGGGCGGCTTCCTGCACCACGCCGCCGACTTCGACGCGGAGTTCTTCGGGATCTCGCCGCGTGAGGCGGCGGCGATGGACCCGCAGCAGCGGCTGCTGCTGGAGTCGTCCTGGGAGGCGCTGGAGTCGGCCGGGATCGACCCGGCCGGACTGCGCGGCAGCCGGACCGGCGTCTTCGCCGGGGTGATGTACAACGACTACGGCTCCCGGCTCCAGCGCGCCCCCGAGGGCTACGAGGGGTACCTGCTGACCGGCAACACCTCCAGCGTGATCTCGGGCCGGATCGCCTACACCTTCGGGCTGGAGGGCCCGGCGGTGACGGTGGACACGGCCTGCTCCTCCTCCCTGGTCGCGCTCCACCTGGCCGCACAGGCCCTGCGCAGCGGCGAGGCGGACCTCGCGCTGGCCGGCGGCGTCACCGTGATGGCCCGGCCGGACACCTTCGTGGAGTTCAGTCGGCAGCGGGGGTTGTCGGTGGACGGTCGGTGCCGGTCGTTCGCGGCGGGTGCGGATGGGACGGGGTGGAGTGAGGGGGTGGGGGTGCTGGTGGTGGAGCGTCTGTCGGATGCGCTTCGTCGTGGGCACCGGGTGTTGGCGGTGGTGCGGGGTACTGCCGTCAATCAGGACGGTGCGTCGAACGGTTTGACGGCGCCGAACGGGCCTTCGCAGGAGCGGGTGATCCGGGCGGCGTTGTCGGCGGCCGGGTTGGGCACGGCGGACGTTGATGTGGTGGAGGCGCACGGGACGGGGACCCGGTTGGGGGATCCGATCGAGGCGCAGGCGCTGCTCGCCACGTACGGGAAGGACCGTTCTGCTGAACGTCCTTTGTGGTTGGGGTCGTTGAAGTCGAACATCGGGCATGCGCAGGCGGCTGCGGGTGTGGGTGGTGTGATCAAGATGGTGCGTGCGTTGGCGGAGGGGGTGTTGCCGGGGTCGTTGTACGCGGGGGAGCCGTCGCCGTTGGTGGACTGGGCCTCGGGTGGGGTGGAGTTGCTCGCCGAGGCGCGGGAGTGGCCGGAGGTGGGTCGTCCGCGTCGGGCGGGGGTGTCCTCGTTCGGGATCAGTGGGACGAACGCGCACGTGATCCTGGAGCAGGCGCCGGAGGTCGCGCAGCCGTCGGAGGAGGTCGCGCTGCCGTCGGAGGTGGTGGCCTGGCCGCTGTCCGCGCGCACCGACACGGCGCTGCGCTCCCAGGCCGTACGCCTGCTGGCCTTCGCCCAGGACCGACCGGAACTGCACCCGGCCCGCCTCGGCCTCGCGCTCGCCCGGACGCGCGGTGCGCTGGAGCGCCGGGCCGTCCTGATCGGCTCGGACCGTGCCGAACTCCTCGACGCACTGCGGCAGTTCGCCTCGGGCGAGGAGAGCCCGGCCGTGCTGCACGGCCGGGTCGCACCCGGTGGTCGTACGGCGTTCGTGTTCACGGGGCAGGGCAGTCAGTGGTTGGGCATGGGGCGTGGGCTGTACGGGGCGTTCCCGGTGTTCGCGGCGGCGTTCGACGAGGTGTGCGCGGCGTTCGATCCGTTGTTGGGGCGGTCGTTGCGGGAGGTGGTGTTCGAGGGCGGGGAGGTGCTGGACCGTACGGAGTTCACCCAGCCGGCGTTGTTCGCGGTGGAGGTGGCGCTGTACCGGTTGGTGGTGTCGGCGGGTGTGACGGCGGATGTGGTGGCCGGGCACTCGATCGGCGGGGTGGTGGCGGCGTTCGTCGCTGGCGCGTTCTCGCTGGCGGATGCGGCGGTGCTGGTGGCGGCCCGGGGGCGGCTGATGGGGTCGGCGCGTTCGGGTGGGGCGATGGTGGCGGTGGAGGCCACGGAGGAGGAGGTGCTGGCCGAACTGGCGGGTCTGGAGGGGTCGGTGTCGCTGGCAGCGGTGAACGGGCCGCGTTCGGTGGTGCTCTCCGGGGACGAGGACGCGGTGCTGGCGCTGGCCGGTCATTGGCGTGAACGTGGGCGCAGAGTGAAGCAGTTGACGGTCAGTCATGCCTTCCATTCGCCGCACATGGATGGTGTGCTAACGGAGTTCACGCGGGTGGCGGGCGGGGTGGAGTTCGCCGAGCCGTTGCTGCCGGTGGTCTCCGACCTGACCGGCCGCGTCGCCACGGCGGAGGAGCTCGCCGAACCGGCGTACTGGGCGCGGCACATCCGTTCGGCGGTGCGCTTCCACGATGTCGTGCGCACCCTGCACGAGCAGGGTGTCACCCGCTATCTGGAACTCGGCCCCGACGCCGTCCTCACCCCGCTGGTCGAGGCGGCGCTCGGCGCGGACGCGCCCGTGGCCGCAGCGGCCACCCTGCGCCGGGGCCGCCCCGAAGCGCAGGCCGTGGCGACCGCCCTGGCCCGGCTGGCCGTCACCGGGACGGCCGTCGACTGGCCGGCCCTGACCGGAGTGACCGGCCGCATCGCCGACGCGCCGGAACTGCCCGGCTATCCGTTCGAGCACCGGCGCTACTGGCTCGACGCCGACGCCATCCCGGCGGACCCGCGTGAGGTGGGCCTCGACCAGGCCGACCACCCGCTGCTCGGCGCGGAACTGCAACTCCCCGACAGCGGCGGCCTGGTGCTCGCCGGCCGGTTGTCCCCGGCCGCGCTGCCCTGGCTCGCCGACCACGAGATCCTGGGCACCCCGCTGCTGCCCGGAGCCGCCCTGGTCGAGCTCGCACTCCGGGCGGGTCAGCGCGTCGGCGCCCCGCACCTGGTCG
This sequence comes from Kitasatospora sp. NPDC028055, assembly GCF_040637885.1. Lineage (NCBI taxonomy): Bacteria > Bacillati > Actinomycetota > Actinomycetes > Kitasatosporales > Streptomycetaceae > Kitasatospora > Kitasatospora sp. NPDC028055. The sequence goes on from NZ_JBEZXE010000020.1 coordinate 45,512, forward strand.
AGCTGACCCTGGAGTCCCCGCTGCCGCTGCCCGCCGAGGGCGCCCTGCAGCTCCAGCTCGCGGTCGGCCCGTCGGACCCGTCCGACTCCTCCGACTCGAAGGGCCTGCGCGCCCTGGCGGTGCACACCCGGCCGGCCGGGGACGGCGACGCCCCCTGGACCCGGCACGCCACCGGAACCCTCGCCCCGGAAGCCCAGGCGGCCCCGGAAGCCGTCGATGCTGCGGGCCCAGCCGACTTCGCCGCAGTGCAGGTTTGGCCCCCGGCCGGCGCCGCGCCGCTGGACACCGACGCGCTGTACCCGGAACTCGCAGCCGACGGCTACCGCTACGGCCCCGCCTTCCAGGGCCTGCGCTCCGCCTGGCGGGCCGCGGACGGCACGCTCTACGCGGAGGTCGAGCTGCCCGAGGGCCCGGCGGCCGAGGCCGGCGCGTACGGGCTGCACCCGGCGCTGCTGGACGCCGCCCTCCACCTACTCGCCCGGTACGGCCGCGCCGCGGACGCGGAGTCCGCACTGCTGCTGCCCTTCGCCTGGCACGGCGTCTCCGTGCACGCCACGGGCGCCACGGCGGCCCGGGTCGCGCTCCGGCCGACCGAGGGCGGCTACCGGCTGGTCCTGGCCGACGCCCAGGGCGGGCCGCTGGCCGAGGTCGCCCGGCTCGACCTGCGCCCGGTCACCCGGGAGGTGCTGGCCCGCAGCCTGCGGACCGTCGCCGACCGCTCGCTGTACGCGCTCTCCTGGGAGCCCGTGCCCGTGTCACCGTCCGTACCGCCTGTGCCCGCGTCACCGTCCGTACCGCCCGCGCCGCCGACGGACCCCGCCGCCGCTGCGGTCGCCGTCCTCGTCCCGGCCGGGCAGCAGCCGGACCTCGACCTGCTCCCGTACGCCACCCCGGTGGCCGCGCTCGCCGAGCTCCCGGAGCCGGTGCCGTCGACCGTCCTGCTCCCGTACGCCACCCCGGCCGAGGCCGGGGATCCGGCGGAGGCCGCCCACGCCGCCGTCCGGCTCCTGCTGCCGGTGCTCCAGGAGTGGCTGGCCGAGCCGCGTACCGCCGGCTCCCGGCTGGTCCTGCTCACCCGGGGCGCCGTCACGACCGGCGCCGACGACCCGGTGCGCGACCTCGCCGCCGCCTCCGTGCGGGGCCTGTTCCGCTCGGCGGCCGCCGAACACCCTGGCCGGGTGGTCCTGTTGGACGCCGGGGAGGGCGAGCGGGTGACGCCTGACCTCCTCCGCTTCGATGAGGAAGCAGAATTGACGATTCGTCAAGGACGACTCCTCCGCCCCCGGCTGACCAGGGCCGACAAGTCCGAGGACTCCGATCGGCGGCCGGACCTCAGCGCCGGAACCGTCCTGCTCACCGGGGCCTCCGGGGCACTCGGCGCGTCGGTGGCCCGCCATCTGGTGCACGCCCACGGTGTCCGGGGCCTGCTCCTGCTCAGCCGCCGTGGCAGCGTGGAGCCGGGCCTGGTCGAGGAGTTGACGGCGGCCGGGGCCGCCGTGGCGACCGTGGCCGCCGACGTCGCCGACCCCCGGGCCGTACGGGCCGCGCTGGACCGGGCGCCCGCCGGGCTGCCGGTGACCGCCGTGCTGCACGCGGCCGGCGTGGTGGACGACGGTGTGACCGAGGGGCTCACCGCCGAGCGGGTCGCCGCCGTGCTGCGGCCCAAGGCCGACGGCGCCTGGGCGCTGCACGAGGCGACCAGGGAACTGCCGCTGCGCGCCTTCGTGCTCTTCTCCTCGGTCGCCGGACTGCTCGGCACCGCAGGCCAGGGCCCGTACGCGGCCGCCAACTCCTTCCTGGACGCGCTCGCCGCCCACCGGCGTCAACTCGGCCTGCCCGGGCTCTCCTTGGCCTGGGGGCTGTGGGACGGCGAGGGCATGGGGAGCCGGCTGTCCGCCGCCGACCTGGCGCGGCTGGCCCGTACCGGCATCGCCCCGCTGCCCCCGGCCGAGGCGCTCGCCCTGCTGGACGACTCGCTCGGCTCGCCGCTCCCGCTGCTCGCGCCGGTCCGGCTGGACCTCGCCACGGCCACGGCGAGCGGCACCGCCCTGCCCGCGCCGCTGCGCGGCCTGGCCCGCCCGGCCCCGCGCCGTGCGGCGCAGGCCCCAGCGGCGGCGGGGCCCGGCGCGACCCCGCTCGCGGACCGGCTCGCGGCCCTGCCCGAGTCCGAACGCGCCCTGCTGCTGGTCGAGTTGGTCCGCACGGCTACCGCCGCCGTGCTCGGGCACGGCGGGCCGCAGGCCGTCGAGCAGGACCGCTCCTTCACCGAGCAGGGCTTCGACTCGCTGGCCGCCGTCGACCTGCGCAACCGGCTGAACGCGACCACCGGCCTGGCGCTCCCCAGCACCCTGGTCTTCGACCACCCGAGCCCGGCGGCGCTGGCCGCCCACCTGGGCGAGGCGCTGCTGCCGTCGGTCCCCGGCGTGGGCGGGGCCCGACCGGAGGACCAGCGCACGGACCAGCGGGCGGACGAGCGCACGGACCAGCGCGCGGACCGGTCGGCGGAGCCGCCGGTCGAGGTCGCCGACGACCCGATCGCCATCGTCGGCATCGGCTGCCGCTACCCCGGCGGGGTGCGCTCCGCCGAGGAGCTGTGGCAGCTGGTCGCCGACCGGGTCGACGCGGTCGGCCCGTTCCCCGAGGACCGGGGCTGGCGCCTGGACCGGCTCTTCCACCCGGACCCGGAGCGGCCCGGCACGTCCGCCGCCCGCGAGGGCGGATTCCTCTACGACGCCGCCGACTTCGACCCCGCCTTCTTCGGCATGAGCCCGCGCGAGGCGCTGGCCACCGACCCGCAGCAGCGGATCCTGCTGGAGACGGCCTGGGAGGCCGTCGAGCGGGCCGGCATCGACCCGGGGACGCTGCGCGGCAGCCGGACCGGCGTCTTCGTCGGCGTGATGTACGACGACTACGGCTCCCGGCTCAGCCAGGCACCCGAGGCGCCGGAGGGCTACGAGGGCTACCTGGTCAGCGGCAGCGCCGGCAGCGTCGCCTCCGGGCGGGTCTCCTACGCGCTCGGACTGGAGGGCCCGGCCGTCACCGTGGACACCGCCTGCTCCTCCTCGCTGGTCGCGCTGCACCTGGCCGCACAGGCGCTGCGCAGCGGCGAGGCCACCCTCGCCCTGGCCGGTGGCGTCACCGTGATGGCCACCCCCGCCACCTTCGTGGAGTTCAGCCGGCAGCGCGGGCTGGCCCCGGACGGGCGCTGCAAGCCCTTCGCGGCCGGTGCCGACGGCACCGGCTGGGGGGAGGGCGCGGGCGTGCTGGTCCTGGAGCGGCTCTCCGACGCCCGGCGAAACGGGCATCCGGTGCTGGCCCTGGTGCGCGGCACCGCCGTCAACCAGGACGGTGCCTCGAACGGCCTGACGGCGCCGAACGGCCCCGCCCAGCAGCGGGTGATCCGGGCCGCGCTGGCCGCCGCCCGGCTGACGGCGGACGGCGTGGACGCGGTCGAGGCGCACGGGACGGGCACCCGCCTCGGCGACCCGATCGAGGCCCAGGCCCTGCTGGCGACGTACGGGCAGGGGCGTCCGGCCGGGCGCCCGCTGTGGCTGGGCTCGATCAAGTCGAACATCGGCCACAGCCAGGCGGCGGCGGGCGTGGCGGGCGTGATCAAGATGGTCGAGGCCCTCCGGCGCGGCCGGCTGCCGGCGACCCTGCACCTGGACGCGCCCTCGCCGCACGTGGACTGGACGGCCGGCGCGGTGGAGCTGCTCGCCGAGGCGCGGGAGTGGCCGGAGCTGGACCGGCCGCGCCGGGCGGGCGTGTCCTCCTTCGGGATCAGCGGCACCAATGCGCACGTGATCCTGGAGCAGGCGCCGGACGTCGCCGAGCCGGCGCCTGCTTCCGCCGAGCCGGACGCCCCGGCGCCCGCCGTGACCGAGCTCGCCGCGCCGGCTCCGGCCGCGCCCGTGGTCTGGCCGGTCTCGGCGCGCACCGAAGCCGCGCTGCGGGAGCAGGCGCAGCGGCTGCTCGCCTTCGCCGCCGACCTGCCCGAGGAGCGACTCGCCGGTGCGGGAGCCGCCCTGGCCACCACCCGGACGGCCTTCGAGCAGCGCGCGGCGGTGCTCGGCGGCTCGCGCGCCGAACTGCTCGACGGGCTACGGGCGCTGGCCGCCGGAACGGACTCCCCGCAGCTGCTGCGCGGCGCCGCCCGGAGCGGCCGGACGGCCTTCGTCTTCACCGGCCAGGGCAGTCAGCGCGTCGGCATGGCCAGGGAACTGTCCGAGACCCACCCGGAGTTCGCGGCCGCCCTGGACGAGGTGTGCGCGGCCTTCGACCCGTACCTGGAACGGCCGCTGCGCGAGGTCCTGTTCGAGGACACCGGCCTGCTGGACCGCACCGCCTACACCCAACCCGCGCTGTTCGCCGTGGAGTTCGCCCTGGTGCGGTTGCTCGCCCACTGGGGGGTGCGGCCGGACGCCGTGCTCGGGCACTCGATCGGAGCCGTCGCCGCGGCGCACACCGCGGGGGTGCTCACCCTGGCGGACGCCGTCGCCCTGGTCGCGGCACGCAGCCGGCTGATGGACGCGCTGCCCGCCGAGGGCGTCATGCTCTCCTTCCGGGCGTCCGAGCCGGAGGTCCTCGCCGCCCTGGAGGGGCACACCGACCGGGCCTCGGTGGCCGCCGTCAACGGTCCGCGGGCCACCGTCGTCTCCGGCGAGGAGGACGCCGTGCTCGCGGTCGCCGCCCGGCTCGCCGCCACGGGCGCCAAGGCCCGTCGGCTGACCGTCAGCCACGCCTTCCACTCCCCGCTGATGGACCCGATGCTGGACGACTTCCGCGCCGCCCTCGGCGGTCTCGCCTTCGGCCGTCCGACCATCCCGTTCGTCTCCGACCTGACCGGCCGCCCGGCCGGTCCGGAGGACACCGCCTCGCCCGACTACTGGGCCCGCCACGTGCGCGGGACCGTCCGCTTCGCCGACGGCGTCCGGGCCCTGCGCGAGCTCGGCACCGTGCGCTACCTGGAGATCGGGCCGGACACCCTGCTGACCACCCTGGTCGAGGACGTGCTGGCCGAAGGGCCGCAGGACCCGCAGGTCGCCCAGGTTGCCCAGGGCCCGCAGGACCCGCCCGCCGTCACGGCGGCGGTGCTGCGGCGCGAACGCGGCGAGGCGGCTACCCTGCTGCGGGCCGTCGCCACCGTGCACACGGCGGGCGGCAGCGTCGACTGGCCCGCCGTGCTGGGCGCGGCCGGGGCCCCGTACCCCGGGCTGCCGACCTACCCCTTCCAGCGCACCCGGCACTGGCTCGACGCCCCGGCCACCGTGGGCGACGTGCGGGCCGCCGGGCTCAGCACCGCCGGCCACCCCTTCCTCGGCGCCGCCGTCGACCTCGCCGACGGCGCCGGGACGGTCCTCACCGGCCGCCTGGACCGGCGCGAGCACCCCTGGCTCGCCGGGCACACCGTGGCCGGCACGGCCGTGCTGCCCGCGACCGCCCTGCTCGACCTCGCCCTGCACGCGGGCCGCACCGCCGGGCTGCCCGTGGTCGCCGCCCTCGACCTGGAGGCCCCGCTGCTGATCCCGGCCGACGGAGCGCTGCGGCTCCAGGTCGCGCTGGACCGGGCGGACGCCGCCGGCGAACGGGCCGTACGGATCCACGCCCGGCCCGACGGCGCCACCGAGGAGCCCTGGACCAGGTACGCCACCGGCGTGCTCGCGCCCGCCCCGACGGCGCCCGCCCCGACGGCGCCCGCCCCGACGGCGCCCGCCCCGACGGCGGCGGCCCCGTCCCCGAGCGACCGGCCCCTGCCGGGCACCTCGCCCCTGCCGGGCACCTCGCCCTTGCCGGGCACCTGGCCGCCGTCCGGCGCCCGCCCGGTCGGCGCCGAGGAGCTGTACGCCGCCCTCGACGCCCACGGCCTCGGGTACGGCGGCGCCTTCCGCACCGTCACCGCCGCCTGGCAGCAGCCCGACGGCACCCTGTGGGCCGACCTGGCGGGCCCCGCCGAAGGGGCCCGGGACGGCGACCGGCGCTTCGCCGTGCCGCCCGCCGCCCTGGACGCCGCCCTCCACCCCTGGGCCCACGCCGGACTGCCGTCCGACGGCCGCACCACCCTGCGGCTGCCCGCCGCCTGGCGCGAGGTCCGTACGTACGGGTCGGTCCCCGCCGGACCGCTGCGGGCCCGGATCGCGCCGGACGGCGAGCACCGCGCCGCCGTGACCCTCTACGACGCCGACGGCGCCCCGCTGCTGCACGCGGCCGCCCTCGAACTCGCCGAGGTACCGGCCGGGCGGTTCAGCGCGGCCCGCCCCGCCGACCCGCTGCTCCTCCCCGGCACCCGCCCGCTGGCCCTCCCGGCCGCCCCGCGCCCGGCCGCCCCGGTGGAGAGCCTGGCCGGGCTGACCGCTCCGGTGCCGCCGGTGGTCCTACTGCCCCTGCCGCCGCTCCCGGCGGACCGTCCCGTCCCCGAGCAGGTGGCCCACGCGACCGGCTGGGCCCTGACCGCCCTGCGGACCTGGCTGACCGAGCGCCGGTACGAGACCTCCCGCCTCGTCGTCGTGCTGCCCGCCACGGCCGAGGGCGGCCCGGCGGCGCTCGCCGCGGCGGCGGCCGGCGGGCTGGTCCGCTCCGCCGCCGCCGAACACCCGGGCCGTGTCCTGCTGTTGGACACCGACCTCCCGGCGGACCGGCTCGCGGAGCTCCCCGCCGTGGCCTGGCCGGACGACGAACCGCACCTCCTGGTGCGGTCCGGGCGGGTGCTCGCCCCGCGCCTGACGGCGGCCGTTGCCGCAGGGGGCGGTGCGACCGGGGCGTTCGGCCCCGGGAGCGTCCTGGTGACCGGCGCGTCCGGGGCGCTGGCGGCGGTGCTGGTGCGGCACCTGGTGGAGGCGCACGGGGTGCGCGGGCTGGTGCTGATGAGCCGGAGCGGGCGGGTGGCGCCCGGGCTGGCGGAGGAGCTGGCGGCCCTGGGGGCCGTGACGGTGCCGGTCGCGGGCGACGTGGCCGATCCGCAGGCCGTGCGGGCCGCGCTGGCCCAGGCGCCGGACGGCCTCCCGGTCACCGGGGTGGTGCACGCCGCCGGCGTCCTGGACGACGGGCTGGTCGAGGGCCTGACGGCGGAGCGGATCGCCGCCGTGCTGCGGCCGAAGGTCGACGGCGCCTGGGCGCTGCACGAGGCGACCGCGGAACTGCCGCTGCACGCCTTCGTCCTCTTCTCCTCGGTCGCCGGGGTGCTCGGGACGGCGGGGCAGGGCTCGTACGCGGCCGCCAACTCCTTCCTGGACGCCCTCGCCGGGCACCGCCACGCACTCGGCCTGCCCGCGCTGTCCCTCCCGTGGGGACTGTGGGAGGGCGAGGGCATGGGGGAGGGCCTGAGCGCGGCCGACCGGGCCCGGATCGCCCGGATTGGGATCGCCCCGCTGCCCGCCGGGAGCGCCCTCGCACTGCTGGACGAGGCGCTGGCGGCCGGCCGTCCGGTGGCGGTCGCCGCCCGGCTGGCGGCGCCCGGGGCCGGCGGGCCCGGCACCGGGCCGGCGGCCGCCCTGCGCGGACTGCTCGGCTCCCGTACGGCGGGCACCGCCCCGGCGGCCCCCGCCCCGCCGGAGCAGCGGGAGGCGCTCGCCGGGCTCGACCAGCAGGAACGCGGCCGGGCCGTCCTGGACCTGGTGCGCCGTTCGGTCGGCGAGGTCCTCGGCCACGCCGACCCGGGCGCCGTACCGGTGGACCGGGGGCTGCTGGACCTGGGCCTGGACTCGCTGACGGCGGTGGAACTGCGCGGCCGCCTGGGCACCCTGCTCGGGCTGCGGCTGCCCAGCACCCTGCTGTTCGACCACCCCACCGCCGCGGCCCTGGCCCGCCACCTCACCACCCTGGTGACCCCGGCGGAGGACCACCCGGGCCCGGCCGACCTCGCCCAGTTCGAGGCAGTACTGGCCGGACTGACACCCGGGGCAGCCGGGACAGCCGACCCGGCCGAGCTGGACCAGCTGGCCGCCCGCCTCCAGACAGCCCTGGACCAAGTCCGCGCCGCGCGCGCCGCAGAGCCGGACACCGGCTTCGCCGACCAGCTGGAGGAGGCCGACGGCGACGACCTCTTCGACCTGATCGACCGCCAACTCGGCCTGTAACCCCAAGGCGAAGGGCCCGGCACCGGGCCCTTCCCCACCCCTCCACCCCGTACCAAGCCTCCACCGCGCCGCCCCCATCCACCCGTGCCTCCCCGGCCCACCGGAGTAGGAAGTCGGCGGGGCCGACTTCCTACTCCGGTGGGGCACAGGGCAGCGGGTGCGGGGGTGCCCCCGACTCCTGGTCCAGCCGCGGATAGCCGATCTCGGAGATGTCCTGGGCCAGGTCTGCCAAGCTGACCTCAGGGTTCAGCGACGAGACGAGTTCCTGGTTCAGCGGCTGCAAGGCATGAACCCGGCTCACCGCTGCCAGGTCGATGGACACCTCGTAGTAGTCCTCGGCGAAACGCTGGAACGCTTCCGGAGAACGGTCGACCAGGAGGCTGAACAGGCTCGTCGCGCCGTCAGGATCGACGGCGCCCTCGGGGAAGTCGATCGTCCCGTGGTGCCACCGCTCGTCCGTCGGCCCCCGCCACAGGCAGGCCGTCACCAATGGCACACCGTCCTGATCGGTGAACGCCGGCTCCTCGACGAAGGGCTTGAAGACCTCGGGGACCTCGTCGACCACTCCCGGCCAGGGCTCGCCATCGTTGCCGAAGGGGCTCATCGGCGATTCGTGATCGAAGCCGCGCACATAGGCCCCGGCCGCCGAGAACACGATCGAGTACTCGTCTCCCGACCCGTTGCGCATCGACGCCATCTCCTCGCCGTCGGCCCAACCGGCGTTGAAGGAGTGGTACCGGTCCTCCCAGTCGGGGCTCAGGATCGCATCGAGCATCGCCAGTGAACGGCACAGGTCCCGCAGGTCGGCGATGGCGGGGAGCCGGCGGGCTACGTCATGGACAGTCACCTGCTCATCCAACCCGATGCCACCGACACCCAGGCCCGCGAGGGGTGTCATGACCGCCAGTTCCACCAGGCGTGGCCAGGTTCCAACCGTCGTGTCTCGGCTAAGCGGCTCGCCCGGCCCCGGGACCACCGCTCCAAACTACGGCTCGCATTCGCAATCCATCGATCGGGGTCACACTTCCTGCCTCCGGCTGCGATGCGAGCCCCGATGCTGCGGCCGGTCCGAGAGGAAACACCCATGTGCCGCTGCGCGTTGGCCCGAGTCGGGGCCACGGTGGGAGCCGGAGTGGGAAGTCGGCGGGGCTGACTTCCCACTCCGGCAGTGCGCGATGCGCGGGACGGCATCGGGCCGTTCGGCGTTCCTGGCGGGTCAGGGCTTCGGGCCGGCGACCGGCCGCGTCCACAGTCCGCTGCTGCGGCGAGGATCCCGGGGAGCTGTGGCTGACGGTGGTGGCGGCTAGGGTCCGCTCGTCTGTCTCCTACTCTGCTGAAGGACGGTCTCAATGGCCCGTACCACGCCGCCGCGCCGCGTGAACATCGCAGCGGTCTTCCCGGAACTGGCGCGACTGGCGCGGCAAACGGTACGCCTGCACCCTCGTCTGGGCGCGCCGTCTGCCCACGAAAGTTCGGTCGGTGGCCCGCTGCTGTGGCCAGCCGGTGAGCCGTGGCCGGTCTGTGAGGGCCCGCACCCGGAGGTCGACCCGCCGGTGTCGCTGACGGACGTCCGGCGTCGTCGCGAGCTTCACAGGGCGGTCTGGGCGGGCGGGAGCCCTACCGCGCAGGAGCAGGCGGCGCTCGATGCGACGTACGTGGGGCATCCGTGGAGCGAGGAGCCGAATGCCCTGCTGCCGGTGGCTCAGCTCTACGCGCGAGACATCCCCGGGTTGCCGTGCCCCGCGGGTTCGGACCTGCTGCAGGTGCTGTGGTGTCCGCTGGAGCACGATCCGAGCTGGATGCCGGCTGCCCGGGTGGTGTGGCGCGCCTCTGCCGCGGTGGGCGCACTGGCGGCCGAACCGCCGCAGCCCGCGGACGTGTCGAGGCACGGCGACTACCTGCCCGAGCCGTGCGTGCTGCACCCCGAGGTGGTGACCGAGTACCCGGCTCTGCTGGAGCTGGAACCGGACCTCGCGGAGCGTATCGCGGATTGGTGCGAACAGGAGTTCACCGGCACTGACCCGAGGTACCTGTACGAAGAGGAGTTCCGGGCCTACTACCAGTACGAGCTGTCCGTCGCCCCGGGGTGGAAGGTGGGCGGCTGGGGCCCATGGAGTTTCCGCGATCCGTGGGTCATGCGGTGCACGACCTGCGAGTGCGTCATGAGGCCTCTGCTGACGATCAGTTCAGGTGCTCTGGACGGCAGCGGCTGGGATCCCGTCGAGGACCGGCACGCCGAGGAGGACATCGGCATCATGATCGGACGAAGCTACGACATGCAGCTCTACTACTGCCCCGCCTCTTTCGAGCACCCGCACCTGGAAGTCATGCAGTAGACAGCTGGCGCGTTGCACGGGGGTTGTGGCGCTCCTCCGCAGGAGGCGCCCGTAGGCCGGGGCCACCGTGGGAGCCGGAGTGGGAAGTCGGCGGGGGCGACTTCCCACTCCGGGGGTGTGCGGGGTGCCCTGGGCGGGTGTTGTGGGGTGGTCAGCGGCGGGCTGTGGCGAGGTGGGCGTCGAGCAGGGCGAGCAGTTCCTGCTGGCGTCCGTCGAGGTAGAAGTGGCCGCCGCGGTGGATGCTGAGCTCGAAGCCGGCCGTGGTGTGGCGCTGCCAGGCGGCGGCCTCGGCGGGGGTGACCCAGGGGTCGGCGTCGCCGATCAGGGCGAGGAGCGGCGTTCCCACGGTGACCTCCGGGCCGGCGAAGTAGCCGCCCACGGCGGTCAGGTCGGCGCGGACGGCCGGCAGGATCATCTGCAGGGCCTCCTCGTCCGCGAGCAGCCGCGGGTCGGTGCCGCTGAGGTCCCGCAGGTGGGCGGTGAGGGAGCGGTCGTCGGTGAGGTGGGCGTACTCGCCGTCGCGCCGGGTGGAGGGGGCGCGCCGGCCGGAGACGGTGAGCAACTCCGGGGCGCGGCCGTCGCGTTCCAGTCGACGGGTGAGTTCGAAGGCGAGCAGGGCGCCCATGCTGTGGCCGAACAGGGCGTAGCGGCCGTCGCCCACCGCGGCCCGGACGGCGGGCGCGGCCAGCTCGGCGAGCCGGGTGAGGTCCGCGACGGCGGGCTCCCGGTAGCGGTCCTGGCGGCCCGGGTACTGCAGGGCCAGCACTTCGACGTCCGGCCCGGCTGCGGCGGCCCAGGGCCGGAAGACCGAGGCCGAGCCGCCGGCGTGCGGCAGGCAGAGCAGGCGCAACGGCGGGTCGGCCGAGCCGGCCGGGTCGGGGTTGCGAGGCGCCCCGGGGGCGGCGAACCGGCGTACCCACAGGGAGCTGTCGACGGACGTGGCGCTCGCGGTGCTCATGCCGCCGCCTGCCGCTCGATCCGGTCCGAACGCTCGGCCCGGTCCGGCCGCTCCGCGCGCTCCGACCGGTCGGCCGGCTCGGCGGGCCCGGAGCGCTCGCCCCACTGCGGGCGGAGCAGGTCGAGCCGCCGGTCGGACAGCAGGATCGCCCGCTGCACCTCGCGCAGCGCCCGCCCGGGCTCGATGCCGAGTTCGGCGGTGATGGTGCGGTGCGCCGCGCGGTACACCCGCAGGGCGTCGGCCTGCCGCTCCGAGCGGTAGAGGGCGATCATCAGCTGCCGGTGGAAGGCCTCGTGCAGCGGGTGCTCGGCGACCAGCGAGTAGAGCCTGCCGATGAGTTCGCGGTGGCGCCCGGTGGCCAGGCCGGTCTCGACGTGCATGCCGAGGCACTCCAGCCGGGCCTCCTCGGCCCAGGTGGTGAAGCCCTCCAGGATCGGCCCGGAGCGCAGGTCGCCGAGCGCGGGGCCGCGCCACAGGGCGAGGGCCTCCTCGAAGGCGGCGGCGGCCTGCTCGGTGCGGCCGTCCCGGGCGGCGGCCCGTCCGGTCTGCATCAGTTGCTGGAACTCGTCGGAGTCCAGCCGGTCCTCCGGGCCGAGGCGCAGTACGTACCCGGGGGACTGGGTGACGATGGCGCTCTCCGGCCGGCCGTCCGCGAGCAGCTTGCGCAGCCGCGAGATGTAGACGTGGATCGCCGCCAGATGGCGTCGTGGCGGGGCGTCGCCCCAGATCTCGAAGCCGAGCTGCGGGACGGGCACCACCTCGTTGGCGCGGACCAGCAGGGTCGCCAGCAGCACCTCCATGTTCCGGGCCTTGACGGCCGAGGTGCCGCGCTCCGTGGTGACGCGCAGGCTTCCGAGCAACTGGTATCTCACAGTGGGCCTCCTGAGGGCGGGTCGTCCGGCTCAGGGTGTCCCACGGGGGGCCGTCCGCGCATCAGCGGAACTACGTACGGACGGCCCCGGTGCCGCGGCTCCGCTCCGCTCTACCGCCGGTCCAGCGCGCGCAGTTCGGCGCCGAGGGCGAGTCGGCGGTCCAGCGGGCCGCCGCTCATCCGCAGCACCGTGAGCAGCGTCCACAGCCGGGTCTGCGGGAAGAACCGGGGCGAGCCGTGCACGTCGTCGTGCACCCGCAGGCGCAGGCTGCGCAGCGAGCGCCGCAGCCGGTCGGTGTCGGAGGGCGGGATGATCTCGTCCCGGGCGCTGGCGACCAGGCCGACCGGTACGTCGACTTTGCTCAGCCGGTCCGGGTCCAGGGCGAGCGGGGCGAGGGCGTCGAACACCGAGCCGGCGTCGGTGCGGGCGAGGTGGGCGAGGGTGTCCACGGTGACCCGGGGAACGGTGGCGTGCCACGCCCGGTCGGTGAAGAAGTCGTGCACCGGCAGGCCGGCGCCGACCACCCCGCGGATGCGCGGATCGGTGAGCGCGGCGTGCAGCGCCAGGTTGCCGCTGAAACTGAGCGCCAGCGCGTACGTCCGCGCGGTGTCGGCGCGGTCGGCGACGGCGTCCAGGACGGCGGGCAGCAGTGCGGGCGCCGTCAGGTCGTACGGCAGCGGGTTCTCGCCGACGCCGGGCATCTCGGTGACCACCCCGGCCAGGCCGAACTCGGCCAGCTGGAGCAGGACCGGCGCCCACTGCTCCTTGAGGCTGATGATCCCGCCGGACATCAGCAGCAGCGGCTTCGGCCGCTCCGCCGACGGCCCGCCCGCCGACAGCCGTTCCGCCGTCAGCCCGCCCGCCGTCAGCCCGCCCGCCGACGGCCCGCCCGCCGACGGCCCGCCCGCCGTCAGCCCGCCCGCCCAGGCGGCGACCGGGCCGGCCGCGGTGGGCACCTCGATCCGTTCGATGCCGGGGAAGTCGGCGGCCCAGCGGGCGAACACGTCCCGGGCGCGCTGCTCGGCCTCGCGCCGGGCCGAGCCGGACGGGTAGGGGAAGCGGGCCATCGTGTAGTAGCGGCCGGCCTCCAGCAGCCGGCCCTCGCGTTCCAGCCGGTCGCCCGCCTCGGTCCAGCGGCGCACCCAGGAGCCGGGGCCGCCGTCGCCGTCGTCCACGACACCGTCCAGCACCGCGCCGTACTGGGCGGGGGTGATGCCCTGGGAGGTCGCCTGGGCGACCACGAACTGCTTGAGTTCGGCGAGGTCGTTCGCCGGGGCACGGCCGGTCATGCCGTCGCCTCCGATCGGACGGGGGCGGGCGCTCCGGCCGCCGCACCGGCGGTCGTTCCGTCCTCCCCGGGAGCGGGCCACTCCTCCAGCGCGGCCCGGATCTCGGTCAGGACGTCCGCCGCCTCCGCGCCGTCGATGACCCGGTGGTCGAAGGCCAGGCTGAGCCGGAACACCGGCGCGGCGACGATCGCGCCGTCCCGGACCACCGGCCGTTCGACGATCCGGCCGACGCCCAGGGTGACGGTCGTGCCGCCCACGGAGTGGAAGCCGTCGACCGGTCGGTGGCCGAGCGAGGTGACCGCGAAGGTGCCGGTGATCAGCGGGCGCAGCCGCAGGTCGCGGGCTGCGCGGGCGAACCGCAGCCGGCCGCGCAGCCAGGACAGCCGGTGCAGGGCCCGGATGCCGGCGAACTCGGGCAGCTCGGCCGGGTCGCCGTCCAGTACCCGGTCGAGCCGGCGCTGCACCTCGGCGAGGCCGGCGGTGTGCGGCTCGGGGACGACGGTGGACAGCACCACCCGGGTGCCGCCCAGGGTGCGGTCCAGGGTGACCTTGCCGGACACCGTCGGGAAGGTGGCCACCCGGGGGCGCGGGCCGCCCCGGTAGGCGGAGTTGGCCTCCGGGTGGCGGGCCAGCACCCCGCCCGCCGCCACCAGCAGGTAGCCGACCACCGAGCGGCGCTGTCCGGCCGCGCGGGCCGCGGCCCGGTCGGCGAGCAGCCGGGTGGCGTCCACTTCGGTGTCCAGGAAGACCGGGGAGAAGTCCCGGATCGCCTCCAGGAAGTACAGGGTGTGCCGCCGCTCGCGCGGCGGCGGTGCGAGCCGCGGATCGGCTCCGCTCGGACTGGTCATGACGGGCCCCTCGGGTCGGATCGGTCCGGTCGGTCGGTGGTCACGGGTCGGACCGGTGGTCACGGGTCGGTCGGTGGTCACGGGTCGGACCGGTGGAGGGGTCGAGCCTGGCGCACGGGGCCAAACAGGCTCTGAACGGAGTCGTCCCCGGGTTCGTGAAATCCTTGTTACGTCCGGCCAGTTGATCGGTAGTCGAAGCTACGATCGGCCGAGGTTGGGGGGATCCGCCAGTTCCGCCCGCCACGGGGGAGGGGGAAGGGACAGCAACCGTGATCGCAGTCCGGCAGACCCGAGACATCCGAGAAACCCGAGACGCCAGAGAAGCCCAGGACGCCAGAGACGATCGAGAAACCCGGGAAACCCGCGTCGTGACCCGTGACCGTGCCCGCACGGACACCGTCAGACGCGCCGAACTGAGCCAACTCCAGTCCGTCCTCGACGAAGTGACCAACGGCCGCCAGCAGGTGGTGGAGCTCGCCGGAGACCCGGGCAGCGGCAAGTCCCGCCTGCTCACCGCGCTCGCCGAGGAGGCCGCCGCCCGCGGCTTCACCGTGCTGCGCGCGCTGGCCGACCCGGCCGAGCAGGGCATGGCCGGCAGCCTGTTCGTGCAGGTCCTGCGCGCCTGGATCGGCCTCGCCGACCGGGCCGGGCTGCGCGACGAACTGCTCGCGGTGATCCGCCGGATCGCCGGGTCCGTGGGTGATCCGGCGAGCGGCTGCCCGGTCCCCGAGCGCCTCTGCGCCCTGCTCGAACAGCACACCTGCCGGGGCCTGTTGATCGTCCTGGACGACGTCCACGCGGCCGACCCCGGCTCGCTCGCGCTGCTCGACCGGCTGATCCGCTGGCCGGTGCGCGCCCCGCTCGCGCTGGTGGTCGCCCACCGGCCCCGGCAGGCCCCGCAGGGGCTGCTCGCCACCCTGGCCCGCGGCAGCCAGCTCGGCACCACCCGGCGGATCGAGCTCGGCCGGCTCGACCTGGCCCGGGCCGCCGAACTGCTCGACCTGCCCGCCACCGACCCCCGGATGCGTGCCCTGCACCGGGACGCGCACGGGAACCCGCTCTACCTGCTGGCCCTCGCCCGGGTCTGCCCCGGCCGGCTCTCCGGCCGTCCCGAGGGCTCGCTCGCGGACCTGCGGGGCCTGCCGCCGGACGCCGCCCTGCCGGACCGGCTGGTCCGGCACCTGGTGACCGAGCTCGCCGTCCTCGGCCCGCGCCAGCGGCTCGTCCTCGCGGCCGCCTCGGTGCTCGGCACCGAACTGGACCCGCACGGGGTCGCCGCGGTCGCCGGCACGACCCAGGACGAGGCCTGCCGGATCCTCGACGAACTGCGCCGGCTCGACCTGCTGCGACCGCTCCCCGGCAGCCCGCACAGCGGCTTCCGGCACCCGCTGGTGCGGTGGCTGGTCTACGACGGCGCCGACAGCTGCTGGCGCGCCGACGCCCACCGCCGGGCCATCGAGGTCCTCGCGGCCCGGGGCGCCCCTGCCGACCGGCTCGCCCCGCACATCGAACGGGCCACCCCCGGGCAGGACCCGCAGGACGCGGCCGTGCTCACCGCGGCCGCCCGGACGGCGCTGCGCACCGGGGACACCGAGCTGGCCGGGCACTGGCTGGGCGCCGCCCTCACCGCGCTCGGCCGCCGGGGCCCGGCCGACGACCGGGTGGCCCGTCAACTGCTGGCCGCGGCGGACGAGGTGGCGGCCCGCACCGGATCGCGCGCCCTGCTCACCGAGGCCACCGTGCGGCTGGGTGGCGAGGACCGCCCCGACGGGGCCGCGGCCGGCCGCCCGCCGGGCGCGAAGCCGCGGGGCCGGGGTGACTCCGCCCGGGCCCGTCCCACCCGCGCGTCGGCCGCCGCCCAGCCGCCCGCGCCCGGCGCGCCGACCGGGGCCGGTCCGTACGGCGGACCGACCCTGGACCTGCTCACCGGGCGGGAACGGGAGATCGCCGAGCTCGCCGGCACCGGCCTGCGCAGCCGCGAGATCGCCGACCGGCTCGGGCTGAGCGCCCGTACCGTCGAGGTGCACATCGCCCGTACCTACCGGAAGTTGGGCATCGGCTCCCGCGCCGCGCTGGTCCGGCTGGTGGTCGAGGAGCACCGCCGGGCGTCGTGACCGGGGCCGGTCCGGTTCGGCCCGGGGGTCGGACACCGGCCGGGACCCGGCCCGGACCCGGCCCAGCCCGGCCCGCCTCAGGGCGGTCCCGCAACCGCACCGGAAGCCGTCCTGCGGAACGGCCGCGCGGCGGGAATAGCCGTCCGCCGAGGACTGTTGAGGCGCTGGACGGCTGCCGACGGCCGCCGACGACCGCGGTGCGCCGGCCTGTGCGCCCGTGTGCGCGGCGGGGAGGGCGGCAGGGTGAGCGCGGAGGAGGAGCACCGGTGAGGTACGAGGTACTCGGCCCGCTCAGGGTCAGCGACGCGGACGGCCAGGTCGTGATCACGTCCCGCAAGACCGAGACGGTGCTGGCCGTCCTGCTCGCCCGGATGGGCCAGGTGGTCTCGGTGGACGACCTGGTGAGTGAGCTGTGGCCCGCCGGTCGGCCGCAGCGCGCCCGGGACGCCGTCTACGTGTACGTCTCGCAGCTGCGCAAGCTGCTGACCCGCCCCGGCGAGCCCGATCCGGTCATCACCCGGGCGCCCGGCTACGTCCTGTGGACGCCGCCGCGGGCCGTCGACTTCCAGGCCCTCCAGGAGCAACTGCCGACCGCCCGGGCGATGATGCGGGAGCGGCGGTACGAGGAGGCCTGCGAGCTGCTGGAGGAGATCGTCGCCCTGTGGCGCGGCCCGGTGCTGGCCGGGCTGCAGGCCGGCCCGGTGGTCAACACGTTCGCGGCCTGGCTCCAGGAGCTCCAGCTGGAGTGCAGCGAACTGCTGGTGGAGTCCAAGCTGATGCTCTCCCGGGACCGCGAGGTGGTCTCCCAGCTGCGCTGCCTGATCCGCGAGCACCCGTTGCAGGAGAGCTTCTACGCCCAGCTGATGCTGGCCCTGTGGCGCTCCGGCCGGCAGGCCGAGGCGCTGGGCGTCTACCACTCCGCGCGCGACACGCTCAACCGGGAACTCGGCCTGGAGCCGGGCTGCTGGCTGCGCAACCTGCAGCGCACCATCCTGGAGGTACGCGGCGAGGGCCCCGCCCGGCGGACGCCCGCGGCCGTACGGG
Organism: Kitasatospora sp. NPDC028055; assembly: GCF_040637885.1. Taxonomy (NCBI): domain Bacteria; kingdom Bacillati; phylum Actinomycetota; class Actinomycetes; order Kitasatosporales; family Streptomycetaceae; genus Kitasatospora; species Kitasatospora sp. NPDC028055. Next base: position 63,045 of record NZ_JBEZXE010000020.1, read on the forward strand.
CCTGACGGCGCTCCGCCACCGACGCCGCCGCGCCACCGATCTCGCTCCGCCGCCACCGCCGCCGCTCCGCGACCGTTTGGGTGCGGTTTAGGCCCCTTCGGCACCCTTGGGGAGGCAGTACCGGAACCCCGAGCGATGACGGAGCGATTCGAGTGAACGATGTCCCCACCCGCCGCCTGGGCGGTCTGGAAGTCGGTGCCCAGGGGCTCGGCGCCCTCGGCCTGAGCGAGTTCTACGGCCCGACCGACCCCGAACAGGCCGTCGCCACCATTCGTCGGGCGCTCGACCTGGGAGTCACCCTGATCGACACCGCCGACGTCTACGGGCACGGCCTGAGCGAGGAGTTGGTCGGCCGGGCGGTGGCCGGCCGGCGCGACGAGGCGGTGGTGGCCACCAAGTTCGGGGTGCTGCGCACCGGCGACGGGATCGGGCAGGCGGTGCGCGGCGACGCCGCCTACGTGCGGGAGGCCGCCGACGCCTCGCTCAAGCGGCTCGGGCTGGACCACATCGACCTCCTCTACCCGGCCCGGGTCGACCCCTCGGTGCCGATCGAGGAGACGGTCGGCGCGCTGGCCGAGCTCGTCCGGGCCGGGAAGGTCCGGTACATCGGGCTCTCCGAGGCCGCCCCGGCGACCATCCGCCGGGCCCACGCCGTGCACCCGCTGGCCGCCGTGCAGACCGAGTGGTCGCTGTTCTCCCGCGAGCTGGAAAGCGAAGTCGTGCCGCTGGCCCGCGAGTTGGGCATCGGCATCGTGCCGAACGCGCCGCTCGGCCGGGGCCTGCTCACCGGGCGCTACCGGGCCACCGAGGTGTTCGGGCCGACCGACTTCCGGACCGTCGCCCAGCCGAGGTTCACTCCGGAGAACTTCCCGGGCAATCTCGCGCTGGTCGACCGGCTGGAGCCGCTCTCCATCGAACTCGGCGTCTCCGTCGGCCAGTTGGCGCTGGCCTGGGTGCACCACCGGGGCGAGGACGTGGTCCCGATCCCGGGTACCCGGCGGATCGACCACCTGGAGGAGAACCTCGCCGCCGCGACGCTGGCCCTCGGTGCCGAGGAACTGGCGGCGATCGAGGCCGCGGTGCCCGCCGAGCAGGTCGCCGGTGACCGGCTCACCGAGTTCAGCCGGCAGTTCGTCGACCGCTGATCGGCGGCCGACCGTACGCACGGCACGCACGGCACGCACCGCACCCGCTCCGCACCCGCACCGTACGAACTGCACCCGCACCGCACGCACCGGACGGACCCTCGGGCCCGTCCGGTGCGCGCTGCTGTCCGCCGGTCAGGAGGTCACCGGCTCACCGCTGTCCTGCGGGCTGACCTCCTCCAGCACCGGTTCGGCCGCGAAGGCCTTGGGCCGGCCCGGGAGGAGCAGGCCGACGGCCACGATGACCGCGGTCATCGCCAGCTCCCACCAGAAGGCGGAGGAGTACGCGTCCCGGACCGAGTGGCCGTCGGCGACCCCGCGCTGGACCAGCAGCGCGACCAGGGCCACGCCGAAGGAGCCGCCGACCTGGTTCAGCGACAGCATGGTGCTGGTCGCCCCCGAGGTCTTCTCCAGCGGCACGGTCCGGTAGAGCGAGGCGAGCGTGGGCGCACCGACGCAGCCGAGGCCGAGGCCCGAGACCAGCGCGTAGAGGCCGAGCACCAGTTGGCTGGTGGCCCCGTCGGACAGCGCGTTGCCCAGGGTGCCGAGCACCACCAGCGCGGCGCCGACCGGCACCAGCAGGTTGGCGCCGAGCCTGTCGCTGAGCCGCCCGGCCAGCGGCATCCCGAGGAAGGTGCCGACCCCGAAGGGCGCCAGCAGCAGCCCACTGGCCATCAGGCTCTGCCCGTGCACCTGCTGCTGGTACAGCGGCAGCAGCACGTACAGCGAGAACACCGCCGCGCCGGTGAGCGCCATCGCGACCACCGCGGCCGTGAAGCCCTTGTTGGCGAGCAGGCGCACGTCGATCAGCGGGGTGCGGCGGGTGGTGAGCGCGTGCACCACGAAGCCGGCCACCAGCGCCACCCCGATGAGCAGCGACACCAGCACGGTGGGGGAGCCGAAGCCCTTGTGGGCGGTCTGCGACAGCCCGTACACCAGGACGGCGAAGCCGGGGCTCAGCAGCACGGTGCCGAGCACGTCGAAGGTCGCGCGCTCGCCCTCGGCGGGGGCGTCGGCGGGCACCACCTTGAACGAGAACACCAGCGCCGCCAGCACGATCGGCACGTTCACCAGGAACAGCCAACTCCAGTGCAGGTTGTCCGCGATGACCCCGCCGAGGATCGGGCCGATCACCGGGCCGAGGGTCATCGGCAGCGCCAGCAGGCCCATCACCCGGCCGAGCCGGGCCGGGCCGGCGGCGCGGGCGGTGAGCGTCATCATGACCGGCTCGATGATGCCGGCCGCCACGCCCTGGAGGATGCGGAAGGTCACCAGCGCGCCGATGTTCCAGGACAGCGCCGAGGCGACGGCCGTCACGGTGTAGAGCACCAGGCCGAACAGCCAGACCTTCTTGCCGCCGAAGTGGTCCACCGCCCAGCCGGTCACCGGGATGGTCGCGGCCACCGCCAGCAGGTAGCCGGTGATGACCCATTCGGCGGTGGTGAGCGTGGTGTGGAAGTTGTCGGCCAGCGGGCTCAGTCCGACGCCGACGATGGTCGCGTTCAGCGTCGCGGTGACCGATGCGAGCGCCATGACGACGATCAGCTTGACCAGCGGACCGTCCAGCCGATTCTCGGCCGATTGCGTCATTTCAGTCCTTAGCGATAGCAGGGGAGGAGAAAACGGAGGAGGGGGCGGTCGCGAACCGCGTGGCGCCCCGTGGCCGCGGAATGCGGTGGGGGATTTCCGGCGAATCCGGAGAAGGGGCGTTCCGAGAACCGGCGTGCTGAAAGAGCGTATAAACAAGTCAGGCCCGGCGGCCATCGTCCCTTAGACACCGTTAAGGCCGTCGGCCCGGAATGCGGGTCGACGGCCTTCGGCGGGGCGCCCGGCCGCCGGTCGGGCATCGGTGACCTGCGGATACGCCCCGCCGGCCGGGGGTCGGGAGGGTTCCCGGCGGCTTTAGGATCGCTCCTCTCAGGCCGGGTCCGGTCGGGCGGCCTCCACGGTCAGGGCCCGGGCCGGGCAGAGCTGGTGGGCGAGCCGGACGTCCTGCTCCCGCTCGGCCGGGGGCTCCGGCTCCAGCAGGGTCACCAGCCCGTCGTCGTCGTGCTCGAAGACGTCCGGCGCGGTCAGCACGCACAGGCCCGCGCCGATGCAGCGGTTCCGGTCGGTGGAGATCCGCACCCCGGCCGCGCTCACCAGGCCACCGGCAGACGCTCGACGCTCTGCATGGTGCCGGTGCGGCGCATCACCAGCTCCTCGGCCGGCACCGCCAGCCGCAGCCCGGGCAGCCGGCGGACCAGCGTCTCGAAGGCGATCTCCAGTTGCAGCCGGGCCAGGTTCTGCCCCAGGCACTGGTGGATGCCGTAACCGAAGGTCAGGTGCTGCCGGCTGGCCCGGGCCAGGTCGACCTCGTAGGGCTCGGCGTGCACCCGGTCGTCCCGGTTGGTCATGGTGGAGGAGACCACCAGGCCGTCCCCGGCCTTCAACACCAGGCCGTCGATCTCGATGTCGTCGGTGATCCAGCGCACCCCGGCGAAGTCCGTCACCGCGGTGATCCGCAGCAGCTCCTCGATCGCGGTGGCGGCCGGCACCACGCCGTCGCGCAGCGCCGCCAGCTGCTCCGGGTGCTCCAGCAGGGCCAGCACGCTGATCGGGATCATCGAGGAGGTGGTCTCCAGGCCCGCGATCAGCAGCACCATGGTCAGCTGCACCACCTCGTCGTGGGTCAGCTCGCCGCTCTCCACGTGGGCCACCAGCCGGCCCACCAGGTTCTCGTCCGGCTTGCGCTCCTGGGCCGTCACCAACCGGTCCAGGTAGCGGACCAGTTCGGCGGCGGAGGCCTCGGTGTGCTCCGGGTCCCGGCCCTGCATGACGCCGGCGGTGGCGGTCTGGAAGAAGGCGTGGTCCTCGTACGGGATGCCCAGCAGCGCCGACATGACGAGCGACGGGATCGGCGCCGCGAAGTGCTCCACCAGGTCGGCGGGGGAGCCGAGTTCCTCGATCCGGTCGATCAGTCCGTTGACGATCCGCTCGATGTCGGGGCGCAGCGCCCGCGCGTGCTTGAGGCTGAACTCCGGGTTGAGCAGCCGTCGGTGGTGGTGGTGGACCGGCGGGTCCTCGCCCACCAGCACCAGTTTGCGGGCGGCCGGCGCGCCCAGGTGCGGGGCCATGGTGGGGTAGGCGTCGTAGCTGCGGTCGGAGGACAGCCGCTCGTCGGCGAGCAGCCGGCGGGCCTCCGCGTAGCCGGTGATCAGCCACACCCGGCGGTCGTCCCACAGCGTGACCTGGTTGATCGGGCCCCGTGCGCTGATCTCCCGGTAGACGTCCGGTGGCTGGTAGGGGCAGGTACGGCGCACCGGGAACGACGGTGCTTCGACGGAACTGGCGGACAACGCGGCCTCCCGGTCGGATTTCCCGGAACGGTTTTCCGGGGGGAATTCTGGTTGCTCCGGCGCATGCTAGTTCCGCTCCCCGGGCGCGGGCCACGGCAGTTCCGACGGGAATCAACGGTAATTCAATGAGCGTTTGTCGCGGATTCAGCGGCGCATTCGCCGGGCGACGGGGGGCGGTTCAGCGGACGCGCCGGGCCGGTTTAGCTCCGTTGCCTAGCGTGATCGGTGCGCCGTTCCACCGGCGCCGTCCCCGTCCTTGTGCTGATCGGAGTTGTCGCATGGCATCGATTTCCCTCCCCGGCCCGCTGGCCCCCGCCGCAGCGGCCCTGCGGGGCCGGCTGCTGGCCTGGCTGGCGGTGCCGCCGCTCGGCCCGACCGGGCCGAACCCGCCGGTCGGCGACCCCGACAACCTGCTCCACCTGACCGACCTCGCCGAGACCCTGATCAGCTACGAGTCCACCAACTCCGATTTCAGCGGGGCCACCCCGACGCTGGACGACCTCGCCCACGTCCGCTACGAGCTGCGCGACCAGCAGGGCGCGCTGGTCGGGACGACCAGGGGGATCGGACGGATGCTGCGCAAGGGCCCGGAGGGCAACTTCCTGGGCTACTTCTCGGAGGAGATCCGGCTGATCGACGGCAACGTCATCCGCACCGGCGGCATCGTCGACGACGCCCGGCTGACCCTCGGCGAGCAGCAGACCATCAAGGCCGTCGCGGTGGCCGGCCCGCTGCGCGGGGCGATCGGCTTCCGCCAGTTCCGGCCGGTGGAGACCCACAAGTCGTACGCCTCGGCGATCGTCCTCTACCGCTGAACACCCTTGCTCCGGGCCGCCGTTCGGCCCGACGCGCACTCCGACCGATGCGCACTCCGACCGAGTACTCCGATCGACGCGCACTCCAACCCGACGCGCACTCCGACCCGGCTGGGAGCAGACCGCAGATGGACCCCGCAGAGATCCGCCTCCTGGCGGCCGGCACCGCGTTGCCGGGCCCGCCCATCGACAACGCCGCCCTGGGCCGCCGGTTCGGCATGGACGCGCTCTGGGAGCAGTGGGTGGACGCCTTCATCGGCACCCGCACCCGGCATCTCGCCCTCGACCTGGAGACCGGTGAGCAGCGCGACACCCTGGCCGACCTCGGCACCACCGCCGGTGGGCGCGCGCTCGCCGCGGCCGGCACCGACCCCGCCGACGTCGACCTCGTGGTGCTCGGCACCGCCACCCCGGACACCCTGATGCCCGCCACCGTCAACCTGATCGCCGACCGGCTCGGCATCGACGGCGTGGCCACCTACCAGTTGCAGTCCGGCTGCTCCGGCGCTGTCCAGGCGATCGACGTCGCCCGCCAGCTGCTCTCCACCGGCCGGCACCGCACCGCCCTGGTGCTGGGCGGCGACGTCATCGCCAAGCACTACGACCTGACGGCCGACCTGCGCGCCGTCCCCCCGGCCGAACTGGTCAACTACGTGCTGTTCGGCGACGCCGCCGGGGCCGCGGTGCTGAGCGCCGACCCGGCCGCCGGCCCGACCGCCGTCCGGGCCTCCTTCGTCCAACTGGCCGGCCGGGGACGGGAACCGGGCCAGGTACTGGAATGGTTCGGCCCGGTCGACCGGCACAGCGGGCGGCCGACGGCCCGGGAGGACTACAAGGCGATCGAGGAGACCGTCCCGCTGTTCGCCGAGCAGATCCTGCACCGGCTGCTCGCCGAGGCCGCCTGGCAGGAGGGCGAGGTGACCCACCTGCTGCCGCCGCAGCTGTCCACCCGGATGACCGCCCGGATCGTCGAGCGCCTCGGGCTGACCGGCGCCGAGGAGATCAGCTGCGTCGGCGAGACCGCCAACACCGGCAACGCGCTGGTCTTCTTCCAGCTCGAACAGGTCCTGCCGAAGCTCTCCCCGGGTGACCGGGCCGCCGCGATCGCGGTCGAGTCCAGCAAGTGGATCAAGTCCGGGTTCGCCCTGGAACACGTCTGACCCCTCCCGGCCCAACCCGCCGCCTCCGGGCCCCGCCGCACCGCCTCCCGGCCCCGCCGCACCTCTCCGGCCCCGCCGCACCCCGAACCATCGAAGGGCAGAGCACGCATGTCGAACGACGAGAAGCTCCGCGACTACCTCAAGCGGGTCAGCGCCAGCCTCCAGGACAGCCGCCTGCGGCTGCAGGAGGCCGAGGCCAGGTACACGGAGCCGATCGCCATCGTCGGGATGGCGTGCCGCTACCCGGGCGGGGTCGGGTCGCCGGAGGAGCTGTGGCGGCTGGTCGCCGAGGGCCGGGACGCGATCTCGGAGTTCCCGGCCGACCGGGGTTGGGACCTGGACGGGCTGTACGACCCGGACCCGGAGCGCACCGGCACCTCCTACACCCGGCACGGCGGCTTCCTGGCCGAGGCGGCCGGCTTCGACGGCGAGTTCTTCGGCATCAGCCCCCGCGAGAGCAGCACCATCGACCCCCAGCAGCGGCTGCTGCTGGAGACCACCTGGGAGGCGCTGGAGAGCGCCGGCCTGGACCCGGCCGCGCTGCGCTCCACTCCGGTCGGCGTCTTCACCGGGATCATGTACAACGACTACGGCTCGCGGCTCAACCCGCTGCCGGCCGCCGTCGAGGGACAGGTCGGCATCGGCAGCGCGCCCAGCGTCGCCTCGGGGCGGATCGCCTACACCTACGGCTTCGAGGGGCCGGCGGTGACGGTGGACACCGCCTGCTCCTCCTCGCTGGTGGCCCTCCACCTGGCCGCGCAGGCCCTGCGCTCGGGCGAGTGCACACTGGCGCTCGCGGGTGGGGCCACCGTGATGGCCACCCCCAACACCTTCGTCGAGTTCAGCCGCCAGCGCGGGCTGTCGCCGGACGGCCGCTGCAAGGCGTTCTCGGCGGGCGCGGACGGCACCGGCTGGGGCGAGGGGGTGGCCCTGCTGCTCCTGGAACGGCTCTCCGACGCCCGGGCGAACGGGCACCCGGTGCTCGCGGTGGTGCGCGGCTCGGCCGTCAACCAGGACGGCACCAGCAGCCAGCTCTCCGCCCCGCACGGGCCCTCGCAGGAGCGGGTGATCCGGGCGGCGCTGGCGGCGGCCGGGCTGGGTACGGCGGACGTGGACGTGGTGGAGGCGCACGGGACGGGGACCAGGCTGGGGGACCCGATCGAGGCGCAGGCGCTGCTCGCCACGTACGGGAAGGGCCGTTCGGCCGGACGGCCGTTGTGGCTGGGGTCGGTGAAGTCCAACATCGGGCACGCCCAGGCGGCGGCCGGGGTGGCGGGTGTGATCAAGATGGTGCAGGCGCTGCGGCACGGTGTGCTGCCGGCCACCCTGCACGTCGACGAGCCGACCGGGGAGGTGGACTGGTCCACCGGCGGGGTGGAACTGCTGCGCGCGCCCGTGGACTGGGCGCCGGGCGAGCGGCCGCGCCGTGCGGGGGTCTCCGCCTTCGGGATCAGCGGGACCAACGCGCACGTGATCCTGGAGGAGGCTCCGGCCGCGGCTGAGGCGGAGGCGGAGGCGGCTCCGACCGAGGGCCCGGCGGTTGCCCCGGTGCTGCTCTCGGCGCGCTCGGAGGCGGCGTTGGGCGCGGCGGCCGAGCGGCTCGCGGACTGGTTGGAGAACGGCGAGGGCGCGCAGGTCGGGCTCGCGGAGGTCGCGGCCTGGACGCTCACCCGGAGCGCCCGGCACCGGATCGGGGCCGCCGTGGTCGCCTCGGACCGGGCCGAACTGATCGGCGGACTACGGGCGTTGGCCGGGCAGTCGGCGCACCCGGCGGTGGTGTCGGGGCGGGCGGCGTCCTCGCCGGGTCGGGTGGCGTTGGTGTTCCCGGGTCAGGGTTCGCAGTGGGTGGGGATGGGGGTGGCTCTGGCCGAGTCCTCGCCGGTTTTCGCGTCCCTCCTGGCGGACGCCGGAAGGGCGCTGGAGCCCTACGTGGATTGGGAGTTGGAGCAGGCACTGCGGGATCCGGTCCTGTTGGAGCGGGTGGATGTGGTGCAGCCGGTGCTGTGGGCCGTGATGGTCTCGCTCGCGGGGCTGTGGCGCTCGTACGGACTGCCGGTGGACGCGGTGGTGGGTCACTCGCAGGGCGAGATCGCGGCGGCTGCGGTGTCCGGGGCGTTGAGCCTGGAGGACGCTGCGGCGGTGGTCGCCTTGCGCAGTAAGGCGATTCGGGCAGTGGCGGGTGACGGCGGGATGGCGTCGGTGCCGCTTCCGGTGGTCGAGGTGGAGTCCTTGATCGCCCGCTGGGACGGCGCGTTGGAGGTCGCGGCGGTCAACGGCCCGTCCTCGACGGTGGTTTCCGGAACGGCTACGGCGATCGGCGAACTGGTGGCCTGGGGTGAACAGCAGGAGGTACGGGTGCGGCGGGTCCCGGTGGACTACGCCTCGCACTCGGCCCAGGTCGAACCCCTCCAGTCCGAACTCCTCGACCTGCTGGGCCACATCAACCCCAAGTCCTCCGACATCCCGTTCTACTCCACCGTCACGGGAACCCTGCTGGACACCAGCGCCCTGGACGCCGGGTACTGGTTCCGTAACCTGCGCAGCCGGGTTCGCTTCGAGGACACCGTCCGCGTCCTGGCCGCTGAGGGCTTCACGACCTTCGTGGAGGCCAGCGCCCACCCGGTGCTGACCGTCGGCATCCAGGAGACCTTGGCCGACCACCCCGACACCTTGGTTACCGGCACCCTGCGCCGCAACCGCGAGGACGACCAACCCCTGCTCCAGGCCCTGGCCGCCGTCGAACTCCACGGCCACCGCCTCACCTGGCCCCTCGCCACCCCCACCACCCCACCCGGCCTCCCCACCTACCCCTTCCAGCACCGCCACCACTGGCTCGACGCCCCCACCCCCGCGGGCGGCCCGGACGCGTCCGCCCACCCCCTGCTCGGCGCGACCGTCGAACGCGCCGACGACGGCGGGCTGGTGCTCACCGGCCGCCTCTCCCCGCGCAGCCACCCCTGGTCGGCCGAGCACACCGTCGCGGGGACGGTCCTGTTCCCGGGTACGGGCTTCGCCGAACTCGCCCTGGCCGCCGCCGAGTCCGCCGGGTCCTCCGCCGTGGACGAGCTGGTCCTGCTGGCACCGCTGACCCTCGGCGAGGCGGTGCTCGACCTCCAGGTCCTCGTCCCGGCCGCCGACCAGGACGGCCGCCGGACCTTCGACGTCTACTCCCGCCCCGAGCACGGCGGCGCGGGCGACTGGACCCACCATGCGACCGGCACCCTGGCCGCCGCGTCGGCCGAACCGGCAACCCCCATCGAGGAGTTCCCCGCCGACTGGCCCCCGGTCGAGGCCGTCCCCCTCGAACTGGCCACCGCCGCCGCGCGGTTCGCCGCCGCCGAGGTCGGCTACGGCCCGACCTACCAGGGCCTGCGCGCCGCCTGGCAGCACGGCGACGTGCTCTACGCGACCGTCGAACTCCCCGAGCCCGCACACCCGGACGCCGCCCGCTACGGCATCCACCCCGCCCTGCTGGACGCCGCCCTCCAGGCCGAGGCGGCGGCCGACGGCCCGGACGGCCCGGACGGCCCCGACGGCCCCGACCGCCCCGACCGCCCCGACCGCCCCGACCGCCCCGCCGAACTGCGGCTGCCGTTCGCCTGGAACGGCCTCGGCCTGCACGCCGTCGGCGCCACCGCGCTGCGGGTGCGGCTGGACCGCCTGGACCAGGACACCCTCAGGGTCCTGGCCGTCGACCCCGAGGGAGCCCCCGTCCTCACCGTCGACACCCTGGTGCTACGCCCGGTGGCCGCCGACCGGCTGACCGCCCCCGCCCCCCGGGGCCCGGCCCGGCCCACCCGCACCCCGGCCCGCCGGGCCGCCGGGCGCACGGCGGGGGAGGGCGGCGCCGTCGAGCGCCTGCGCCGGCTGTCCGGCCCCGACCTGGAGCGACAGCTGCGCGAGCTGGTGCGGGGCGAGGTCGCCGCTGTCCTGGGCTACGCCACCCCCGCCGAGCTCGACCCCGACCGGGCCTTCCGCGACCTCGGCTTCGAGTCCCTCACCGCCGTCCAACTGCGTGACCGGATCGCCGCCGCCACCGGCCTCAAGCTGCCGCCGACCCTGGTGTTCAACCACCCCAGCCCGCGCGCCCTCGCCGAGCACCTCGGCGAGCTGCTGCGCCGCAGCGGCAGCGCACCGGCCACCGCGCCCGCCCGTACCCGGGCCGCCGCCGACGAACCCCTCGCGATCATCGGGATGGCATGCCGCTACCCGGGCGGGGTCGGGTCGCCGGAGGAGCTGTGGCGGCTGGTCGCCGAGGGCCGGGAGACGATCTCGGAGTTCCCGGCCGACCGGGGCTGGGACCTGGACGCGCTGTACGACCCGGACCCGGAGCGCACCGGCACCTCGTACACCCGGCACGGCGGCTTCCTCACCGGCGCCGCCGACTTCGACCCGGCGTTCTTCGGCATCAACCCGCGCGAGGCCGTCGCGATGGACCCCCAGCAGCGCCTGCTGCTGGAGACCTCCTGGGAGGCGCTGGAGAGCGCCGGCCTGGACCCGGCCGCGCTGCGCTCCACCCCGGTCGGCGTCTTCACCGGCCTGATCTACACGGAGTACGGCGGCCGGGTGCGCGGCTCCGCCCCCGAGGCGGAGGGCTACCTCGGCACCGGCAGCGCGGGCAGCGTGGCCTCCGGCCGGATCGCGTACACCTACGGCTTCGAGGGGCCGGCGGTGACGGTGGACACCGCCTGCTCCTCCTCCCTGGTCGCCCTGCACCTCGCGGGCCAAGCGCTGCGCTCCGGCGAGTGCAGCCTCGCCCTGGTCGGCGGCGCCACCGTGATGTCCACCCCGGACACCCTGATCGAGTTCAGCCGCCAGCGCGGCCTGTCGCCGGACGGCCGGTGCCGGGCCTTCGCGGCCGCCGCCGACGGCACCGGCTTCTCCGAGGGCGTCGGCCTGCTGCTGGTCGAACGGCTCTCCGACGCCCGGGCGAACGGGCACCCGGTGCTCGCGGTGGTGCGCGGCACCGCCGTCAACCAGGACGGTGCCTCGAACGGTCTGACCGCCCCGCACGGGCCCTCGCAGGAGCGGGTGATCCGGGCGGCGCTGGCGGCGGCCGGGCTGGGTGCGGCGGACGTGGACGCGGTGGAGGCGCACGGGACGGGGACCAGGCTGGGGGACCCGATCGAGGCGCAGGCGCTGCTGGCGACGTACGGCCAGGACCGGCCTGCGGAACGGCCGTTGTGGCTGGGGTCGGTGAAGTCCAACATCGGGCACGCCCAGGCGGCGGCCGGGGTGGCGGGTGTGATCAAGATGGTGCAGGCGCTGCGGCACGGTGTGCTGCCGGCCACCCTGCACGTCGACGAGCCGACCGGCGCCGTCGAATGGGGGAGCGGTGCGGTCGAGCTGCTGCGCGCACCCGTCGAGTGGGCGCCGGGCGAGCGGCCGCGCCGCGCGGGGGTCTCCGCCTTCGGGATGAGCGGCACCAATGCGCACGTGATCCTGGAGGAGGCCCCGGCCGCCGACGTGTCGGCGCCGGAATCGGAGTCGGAGCCGGTTCCGGTGCTCGCCCCGGTGCTGCTCACGGCGCGCTCGGAGGCGGCGTTGGGCGCGGCGGCCGAGCGGCTCGCGGACTGGCTGGAGGGCCCGGGTGCCCAGGTCGGCCTGTCCGAGGTGGCGGCCTGGACGCTGACGCGCGGAGCCCGGCACGGGTACGGCGCCGCCGTCGCCTCGGGCGAGCGCGCCGAGGTGGTGGCCGCACTCCGCGCGCTGACCGACCATCCGGCGGTGGTGTCGGGTCGGGTGGCGTCCTCGCCCGGTCGGGTGGCGTTGGTGTTCCCGGGTCAGGGTTCGCAGTGGGTGGGGATGGGGGTGGCGCTGGCCGAGTCGTCTCCGGTGTTCGCGTCTCTCCTGGCGGACGCCGCTCGGGCGCTGGAACCGTATGTGGATTGGGAGTTGGCGGAGGCGTTGCGGGATCCGGTCCTGTTGGAGCGGGTGGATGTGGTGCAGCCGGTGCTGTGGGCGGTGATGGTCTCGCTGGCGGGGCTGTGGCGTTCGTACGGGTTGCCGGTGGGCGCAGTGGTGGGTCACTCACAGGGTGAGATTGCGGCGGCGGCGGTGTCGGGGGCGTTGAGCCTGGAAGACGCTGCGGCGGTAGTGGCCTTGCGCAGTAAGGCGATTCGGGCGGTGGCAGGTGACGGCGGGATGGCGTCGGTGCCACTGCCGGTGGCAGAGGTGGAGTCGCTGATCACCCGCTGGGACGGCGCGTTGGAGGTCGCGGCGGTCAACGGCCCCTCCTCGACGGTGGTTTCCGGCACCGCGACGGCGATCGGCGAACTCGTGACCTGGGGCGAACAGCAGGACGTACGGGTCCGGCGGGTTCCGGTGGACTACGCCTCGCACTCCGCCCAGGTCGAGCCCCTTGAGTCCGAACTCCTCGACCTGCTGGGCCACATCAACCCCGGGCCGTCGGAGATCCCGTTCTACTCCACCGTCACGGGAACTTTGCTGGACACCAGCGCCCTGGATGCCGGGTACTGGTTCCGCAACCTGCGCAGCCGAGTCCGTTTCGAGGACACCGTCCGTACCCTGGCCGCCGAGGGCTTCACCACCTTCGTAGAGGCCAGCGCCCACCCCGTACTGACCGTCGGCATCCAGGAAACCCTGGCCGACCACCCCGACACCCTGGTGACCGGCACCCTGCGCCGCAACCGCGAGGACGACCAGCCCCTGCTCCAGGCCCTGGCCACCGTCGAACTCCACGGCCACCGCCTCAGCTGGCCCCTCACCACCCCCACCACCCCGCCCGGCCTGCCCACCTACCCCTTCCAGCACGACCACTACTGGCTCGACCCCGCCCCGGACATCAGCGACCCAGGCCACCTCGGCCTGCAGAGCGCCGACCACCCGCTACTGGGCGCCACCACCGACCTGCCGGACGGCACCGCGCTCTACACCAGCCGGATCTCCACCGGTACCCACGCCTGGCTGCTCGACCACGCCGTCACCGGCACCCCGCTGCTGCCCGCGACCGCGCTGGTCGAACTCGCCCTGCACGCCGGCCACCGCGCCGCCGTCCCGGCCCTGGCCGAACTGACCCTGGAGGCACCGCTGTTGCTCGACGACGGCGCCGTGCACCTGCAGACCACCGTCCAGCCCCCGGACGCCGACGGAGCCCGTGCCCTCGCCGTCCACTCCCGCCCGGCCGCCGCCGGCCCGCAGGAGCCGTGGACCAGGCACGCCACCGCCCTGCTCCTGCCCGACCGCCGGTCGGCCGCCGCCCCCGAGGGCCGCCCGGCGGCCTGGCCCCCGCCCGGCGCCACACCGGTGGACCCGGCCGACCTCTACCCCGGGCTCGCCGACCGGGGTTACGACTACGGCCCGGCCTTCCAGGGCGTCCGCGCCCTGTGGCGCGCCGGTGACGCCGTCTACGCGACCGTCGAACTCCCCGAGGCCGCGCACCCGGACGCCGCCCGCTACGGCATCCACCCCGCCCTGCTGGACGCCGCCCTGCACCCGCTCGCCGCCGGCCTCACCGCCCCCGAGCCCGTCGCCCCCGAGGACGGCACCCCCGAGCCCGTCGCCCCCGAGGACGGCACCCCCGAGGACGGCACCCCCGAGGACGGCACCCCCGTGGACGCCGACCGGGGAACGGCGCTCCCCTTCGCCTGGACCGGCGTCACCCTCAACGCCACGGCCGCCACCAGCCTGCGGGTCCGGCTGACCCGGCACGGCGCCGACTCGGTCGCACTGTCCGCCACCGACCCGCTCGGCGGGCCGGTGCTCTCCGCCGAGCGGATCGCCCTGCGCCCGCTCGCCCCCGGCGCACTCACCGCCGCCCGCCCGGTCGGGCGGGCCGACGGCCTGTACCACCTGGACTGGACGCCCGTGCCCCCGCCGACGGCCGCCCCCGCCGGGCAGGCGGTGGTCGAACTGCCCGAGCACCACCTCTCGACCAACCCCGCAGACCCCACCGACCCCACCACCACCGAACTCCCCGACCCCGCCACCCTGTTCACCACCGCCCCACCCGCCCTCGCCGTCCTGCCACTCACCCTCCCCGAGCACCCGCATCCGCACCCGGCCCCGGCCCCGGACCCGGGCGCCGCCACCACCGCCCTGCTCGCCTTCGTCCAACGCTGGCTCGCCCAGGACCACCTGGCCGACACCCGCCTCGCCGTGCTGACCCGCGACGCCCAGCACACCGGCCCCGCCGACCGCCCGGTCCAGCCCGTCGCGGCCGCCCTCTGGGGCCTGCTGCGCAGCGCCCAGACCGAGCACCCCGGCCGGTTCCGCCTGCTGGACACCGACGGGCACCCCGACTCCCGGGCGGCGCTGGCCACCGCCCTCGCCCTGGACGAGCCCCAACTCGCCCTGCGCCGTGGCACGGTGCTCGCCCCGGCGCTCGCCCCGCTGCCCGCCCGGCCCGAGCTCACCGCCCCCGGGGACGGCCCCTGGCGGCTGGCCCCCACCGGGGACACCCTGGACGCGCTGGCCCTGCTCCCCGCCCCGGACGCCGCCCGCCCGCTCGCCCCCGGCGAGGTGCGGATCGCCGTGCGGGCCGCCGGACTGAACTTCCGGGACGTGCTGATCACCCTCGGCGTCTACCCGGACCGCGCCCTGCTGGGCACCGAGGCGGCCGGTGTGGTCACCGAGGTCGGCCCGGAGGTGACCGGCCTGGCGCCCGGCGACCGGGTCACCGGCCTGGTGTCCGGGGGCATCGGCCCGGTCGCGGTCACCGACCACCGGCTGCTGGCCCGCGTCCCGGCCGGCTGGAGCTTCGCCCAGGCCGCCGCCGTCCCCGCCGCCTACCTGACCGCCCACTACGCCCTGGTCGACCTGGCCGGGCTCCGCGCGGGCGAGCGGCTGCTGGTGCACTCGGCGGCCGGCGGTGTCGGCATCGCCGCCGTCCAGCTCGCCACCCAGCTGGGCGCCGAGGTGTACGGGACGGCCGGGCCCGGCAAGTGGGACACCCTGGCGGCGCTCGGCGTCGACCCGGCCCGGACCGCGTCCTCCCGCACGCTCGACTTCGAGGGGCTGTTCCTGGCCGGGACGGCCGGCGCGGGGGTGGACGTGGTGCTGAACTCCTTCACCGGGGACTTCGTCGACGCCTCGCTGCGGCTGCTGCCGCGCGGCGGCCGCTTCGTCGAGATGGGCAAGGCCGACCTGCGCGACGCCGACCGGATCGCCGAGCAGTACCCGGGCGTGCGCTACCGCTCCTTCGACCTGCTGGAGGCCGGCCCGCAGCGGATCGGCGAGCTGCTGACCGAGCTGCTGGCGCTGTTCGAGCGCGGGGTGCTGACCCTGCCGCCGATCACCGCCTGGCCGGTCGCCCGGGCCGGGGAGGCGCTGCGCCACCTCGGCCAGGCCCGGCACACCGGCAAGGTCGTGGTGACCGTCCCCGCGCCGCTCGACCCGGCCGGCACCGTGCTGGTCACCGGCGGCACCGGCACCCTCGGCGCACTGACGGCCCGGCACCTGGTGACCGAGCACGGCGCCCGGCACCTGCTGCTGGCCGGCCGGCGCGGCCCCGAGGCGGCGGGCGCCGCCGAGCTGGCCGCCGAACTCACCGGACTGGGCGCCGAGGTGACCGTCGCCGCGGTGGACGTCGCCGACCGGGCGGCGCTGGCCGCGCTGCTCGACTCCGTCCCCGCCGAGCACCCGCTGACGCTGGTGGTGCACGCCGCCGGCGCCCTCGCGGACGGCGTCCTGGAGGCCCTCGACCCGGCCGCGCTGGAGGCGGTGCTCGCCCCCAAGGCCCGGGCCGCCCGCCACCTGGACGAGCTGACCCGGCACGCCGACCTCGCCGACCTGGTGCTGTTCTCCTCCGTCTCCGGGGTGCTCGGGGGCGGCGGACAGGCCAACTACGCGGCGGCCAACGCCTACCTGGACGGCCTCGCGCAGCGCCGCGCCGCCGAGGGCCTGCCCGCGACCTCGCTCGCCTGGGGCCTGTGGCAGCGGGCCAGCGCGCTGACCGGGCAGCTCACCGACGGCGACCGGGCCCGACTGGCCCGGGGCGGCCTGGTGCCGCTCACCGACCGGGAGGGCCTCGCCCTGCTGGACGCGGCCCGCGCCACCGGCCGGGCGGCCGTCGTCACCACCCGCTTCGACCTGCGGGCGGGCCGCGCCGCCGGCACCGTGCCCGCGCTGCTGCGCTCCCTGGCGGGCGCCCCCGCCCGGCGCAGCGCCGCCGGTGCGCCCGCCACCGGGGCCCCGGCCCCGCTGCTGGACCGGCTGGCCGGCCTCGACCCGGCCGGGCGGGCCGAGGCCCTGCTCCAACTGGTGGTCGGCCAGGCCGCCGCCGTGCTGGGCCACGGCGGCGCCGGGACCGTCGCCGCCGACCAGGCCTTCAAGGAGATCGGCTTCGACTCGCTCACCGCCGTCGAACTGCGCAACCGCCTGGGCGCGGCCACCGGTCTGCGGCTCGCCCCGACCACGGTGTTCGACCACCCGACCCCCTCGGCGCTGGCCGCCCACCTGCACCGGACCCTGGCCCCCGAGGACGAGGCCGCGCCGGACCCGTTCCTGCGCGAGCTCGACCGGCTGGAGTCCCTGCTGCCCGCGCTGGCCGCCGCGGACGGCGTCCGGGGGGCGGTCGGCCGGAGGCTGCGCGAGCTGCTCTGGCGCCTGGACGACACCCCGGCCGAGGACGACGGCGAGCGCACCGAGGACCTCGCGACGGCCAGCGACGAGGAACTGTTCGCCGCGCTCGACGACGAACTCAACCATCCCGGAACGGAGGTCTGAGATGCCCGGGACGACCGAACCCACCGCCACCCCCGGCGGCACCGAGGAACGGCTGCGAGACTACCTGCGCCGCGCGACCGCCGACCTGCGCCAGGCCAGGCGCCGGATCGAGGCCCTGGAGGAGCGCGCGCACGAGCCGATCGCGATCGTCGGCATGGCCTGCCGGCTGCCCGGCGGCGTGCGCACCCCCGAGGACCTGTGGCGGCTCCTCGCCGAGGGCCGGGACGCGGTCGGCGACTTCCCCGCCGACCGCGGCTGGGACCTCGACGTGCTGTTCGACGAGGACCCGGCCACCCCCGGCACCTCCTACGCCCGCCAGGGCGGCTTCCTGGACGGCGCCGGCGAGTTCGACGCCGCCTTCTTCGGCCTCGGCCCGCGCGAGGCGCTCGCCATGGACCCCCAGCAGCGGCTGCTGCTGGAGACCGCCTGGCGGACCTTCGAGTCCGCCGCCCTCGACCCGGCCGCCCTGCGCGGCAGCCGGACCGGCGTGTACGTCGGCATGATCGGCCAGGACTACGCCCCGCGCCCGCACGAGGTGGCCGGCGAGCTCGACGGCCACTTCATGACCGGCAACGCCGGCTCCGTGGCCTCCGGCCGGCTCGCCTACCACTTCGGCCTGCACGGACCGGCCCTGACCGTCGACACCGCCTGCTCCTCCTCGCTGGTCGCGCTGCACCTGGCCGCCCGCTCGCTGCGCTCGCGCGAGAGCGACCTCGCCCTGGCCGGCGGCGCCTGCGTGCTGGCCCACCCGAGGGTGTTCCTGGAGTTCAGCCGCCAGCGCGGACTGGCCCCGGACGGGCGGTGCAAGGCCTTCGCGGCGGGCGCCGACGGCACCGGGCTCGCCGAGGGCGTCGGCCTGCTGCTCCTGGAGCGCCTCTCCGACGCCCGCGCCAACGGCCACCGGGTGCTGGCCGTGCTGCGCGGTTCGGCCGTCAACCAGGACGGCCCCAGCAACGGGCTCACCGCCCCCAGCGGACCGGCCCAGGAGGCCGTCATCCGGGAGGCGCTGGCCGACGCCCGGCTCACCCCCGACCAGGTCGACGCGGTCGAGGCGCACGGCACCGGCACCACGCTCGGCGACCCGATCGAGGCCCGCGCCCTGCTCGCGGTGTACGGCCGCGTCGAGCGCGAACGCCCGCTGCGGCTGGGCTCGTTGAAGTCCAACATCGGGCACACCCAGGCCGCCGCCGGTGCCGCCGGGGTGATCAAGCTGATCCTCTCCCTGCGGCACGGGACCCTGCCCGCGAGCCTCCACCTGGACGCGCCCACCCCGCACGTCGACTGGACGGAGGGCGCCGTCGAACTGCTCGCCGAGGCCGCGCCCTGGCCGCGCGGGGAGCGCCCGCGCCGGGCCGCCGTGTCCTCCTTCGGGATCAGCGGCACCAACGCCCACCTGGTCCTGGAGGAGGCCCCGGAACCGCCGCCCGCCGAACCGGGTGCCGGCCCCGCCGACCGGCCCTGGCTGCTCACCGCCCGCACCCCCGAGGCGCTGCGCGACCACGCGCTGGCGCTGGCCGCGCACGCCGAGGCCGGCGCGGCGGACCGCGCCGGGGACACCGCCCACTGGCTCGGCCACGGCCGGGCGCGGTTCCCGCACCGGGCCGCCGTGCTGACCGACCGCCCGGCGGAGATCGCCCCGGCCCTGCGCGCCCTGGCGGCCGGCCGTACCCACCCCGCCCTGGTGCGCGGCACCGCCGTCGCCGCCCCCAGGGCCGCCTGGACCTTCACCGGCCAGGGCTCCCAGCAGCCCGGCATGGGGCGTGAACTGCACGCCGAGCACCAGGAGTTCGCCAAGGCCCTGGACGAGGTGTGCGACGCCCTCGACCCCCACCTGGACCGCCCGCTGCGGGACGTGATGTTCGCCGAGCCGGGCTCCGCCGACGCCGCACTGCTGGACCGCACCCGCTACACCCAGCCGGCCCTGTTCGCCCACCAGACCGCGCTGGCCCGGCTGCTCGGCACCCGGCTGCCCCCGCCGGTCGCGGTGCTCGGCCACTCGATCGGCGAACTGTCCGCCGCCCACCTGGCCGGGGTGTTCGGCCTGGAGTCGGCGGCCGCGCTGGTCGCCGCCCGGGCCCGGTTGATGGACGAACTGCCAGTCGGCGTGGGCGCGATGCTCTCCGTCCAGGCCCCCGAGGAGCGCCTCACCGCACTGCTCGCACCGTACGGGGAGGCGCTCGGCCTGGCCGCCGTCAACGGTCCGGCCTCCACCGTGGTCTCCGGCGACGCCGAGGCGATCGCCCGGCTCGACCGCGAGCTCACCGGCCTCGGCCTGCGCACCCGCCGGCTGCGGGTCTCGCACGCCTTCCACTCCGCCCAGCTGGACCCGGTGCTGGAGCGCTTCCACGCCGAGGCGCAGCGGATCGGCTACCGCGCCCCGAGCCTGCCGGTGATCAGCAACGTCACCGGCGAGACCGCCGACCCCGAGCGGATCGCCGGCCCCCGGTACTGGACCGAGCAGATCCGTGCCACCGTCCGCTTCGAGCAGGGCGTGCGCACCCTGCGCGAGCACCACGGCGTCACCGCCTACCTGGAACTCGGCCCGCACAGCACGCTCGCCGCGCTGACCGCCGCGATCCACCCGGAGGCCGTCCAACTGGCCGTGCAACTGCGCGAACGGCCCCAGTCGAGGGCGCTCGCCGCCGCGCTGGCCGGGGCCGAGGTGCACGGGCTGCCGGTCGGCGAGCCGACCGGGCCGGCGCCCGCCGCCGACCCCGACACCGTGCCCGGCCATCCCTTCGCCCCGGTGGTCCACTGGCTGGCCACCCCCGGTCCGTCCGGCGCCGGCCCCGCACCCGCGCCGCTGCCCGGGGCCACCACCGCGGAGCGGGCGCCCGCCGAGGACCCGGCCGCCCTGCTGCGGCGCTGGACGGACGCCGGGCCCCGGCACCGCACCGCCGTGCTGCTCGCCCTGGTCACGGAACAGGCCGCCGAGGTCCTCGGCTACGCCGACCCGGCGCGGATCGGCGAGCGGGAGCGCTTCCAGGACCTCGGCTTCTCCTCCTTCACCGTCCTGGACCTGCGCAACCGGCTCGCCGACGCCACCGGGCTCACCCTGCCGCCGGTGGTCGCCTTCGACCACCCCACGCCGGCCGAGCTGGCCGCGCACCTCGACCGCCTGCTGGCCGAGTCCGTCCTGCCCGCCGCCTGACGCACCGCCGCCTGACGCACCGCCGTCTGACGCACCCACCGCCCGAGGCACCACGCCCGTCCAGCCCCCTCCGTCCACCCCTCCGCCGAACCTCCCAGAGGAGCGAACCCCGGTCATGCGCGTCGGAATCACCTACCTCAGCATCTCCCCGTCGGTCGACCGGTCCTCCGCCCGGCAGAAGTACCTGGACTTCGCCCGGCAGGTCGAATGGGCCAACGACCGGGGCTTCTCCGGCATCTGGATCACCGAGCACCACTTCTCCGGCTACAGCCTCAGCTCCTCCCCGCTGCTGCTGCTCGGCCAGGCCGCCGCGCTCGCCCCCGACCTGCGGATCGGCACCGGCATCCTGGTGCTGCCGCTGTGGGACCCGGTCCGCCTGGTCGCCGACGTCAACACCCTGGACCAGCTCTCCGGCGGCCGCCTGGACCTCGGCATCGGCCGCGGCTACCAGCCGCACGAGTTCCTCGGCTTCGGCCGCGACCTCGACCGGAGCCGGGCGGCCTTCGAGGAGTCCGCCGACCTGGTGCTGCGGCTGCTCACCGAGACCGAGGTCACCCACAAGGGCGAGTTCCACCGGATCGACGCCCCGGTGACCGTCCTGCCGCCCGCCCACCAGACCCCGCACCCGCCGGTGTGGGCCGCCGCGGTGTCGCCGGAGTCCACCCGCTTCGCCGTCCGGCGCGGCTTCCACCTGCTCGGCCTGGCCCTGTCGACCCCGGCCGAACTCGCCGCCCAGTGGCAGGCGGTGAATGCCCTGGCGGCCGAGGAGGGGGTCGCGGCCCAGGGCCTGGAGTACGCCGTCAACCGCTTCGTCCACGTCGGCACCGACCCGGCCGGGCGCCGGGCCGCCGCCCGCGAGGTCGCCCGGCAGATCCAGACCTCCCGGGCCCTGGCCGAGGGCGCCTACCCGACCGGCGGCCGGCCGCCGGTCCCGGTCGCCGTCGACCCGGCCGACGAGGAGCTCGCCTACCAGCGGCTGCTGGCCGGCTCGCCCGAGCAGATCGTCGAGCAGATCGCGGAACTCGCCGCCGCCGGGGTCACCCGGGTCAACGCCGCCTTCGAGTACGGCACCCTGCCCGCCGACACGGCCTTCGCCGCGCTGCGCACCTTCGCCGCCGAGGTGCTGCCCGCGCTGCGGGAGCTGCCCGTACGGCTCTGAACCCCCCACCCAACAACCCCCCCACAGTCCCCACAGCCCCCATACGCCGCAGGGGTGGGACACCGGCCGGTGTCCCACCCCTGCGCACCTCCGGTGGTCAGGAGGACAGGCCCGCGAGCTCGGCCAGCCGGGTGTAGGACTCCCGGCGGTCCGCCGGGTCGTAGGTGTTCGCCACCACCATCACCTCGTCCGCGCCCGACTCGGCCACGAAGGCCTTCAACTTCGCCGCCACCGTGTCCGGCCCGCCGACCACCTCCGAGCGCAGGTCGTTCAGCGGCGGGGTGCGCTGCGCGGCCTGCTCGGCCGGGGACGGCCGGTGGCTCAGCGCCTCCTCGACGGAGAGCAGCGGCGCGGACCGGCCCACCGCGTGCTGGGCCAGCGCGAGCCGCCACGGGGTGGCCAGTTCCTCGGCGTGCCGGTCGTCCCGGCCCACCACCACGGTCAGGGTCAGGACGGCCCACGGCCGCGCGCCCTCGCGGGCCGGCCGGAACTGCTCCCGGTAGCGGCGCAGCGCGGTGAAGGCGTTGGCCGGGTCCTGGTAGGCCGCCAGGTACGCGTAGCCCAGGCCGAGCCGGGCCGCGGTGCCCGCCGAGGCGGGGCTGCCGCCGAGCAGGAAGACCTCGGGCAGCGGGGCGTCGGTCGGTACGGCCCGGACCGCGGCGAGCTCGTGGCCGTCCGGCAGGGCGGTGTGCCCGCCGAAGGCCAGCAGCTGGGCCAGCTGGCCGTTGAACACGTCCGGGGCGAGCGAGGAGCGCTGCAGCAGGGCGGCGGTCGGCCCGTGCCCGGTGCCGGTGGAGCGGCCGATGCCGAGGTCTATCCGGCCCGGGTGCAGCGCCTCCAGGGTGCGGAACTGCTCGGCGACGTGCAGCGGCGAGTGGTTGGGCAGCAGCATCCCGCCGGCGCCGATCCGCAGCCGGGTGGTGCGGGCGGCCAGGTGGGCGATGACGATCTCGGGTGCGGAGATGCCCACCGCCGCCTCGGCGTGGTGCTCGGCGACCCAGTACCGGCGGTAGCCCAGGGCCTCGACGTGCCGGGCGAGTCGGACGGCCTCGTCGAGCAGTTCGGAGCTGCCGGTGCCGGCCCGCCGGGGGCCCTGGTCGAGGACGGAGAACGCGGTCATGCCTGTTTCCTCAGGAGTCGGCCCCCGGCGCGCCGGGGGCGGGTGGACCGGGTCGGGGCGGCGGTGGTCACACGCCGGCCGGGGCCGGGGAGGGGTACGGGTGCGGCAGTCCGTAGTGCTCGCGCAGCGTGGTTCCCCGGTAGGAGGAGCGGTAGACGCCGCGCTTCTGCAGGATCGGCACCACCAGTTCGACGAAGGCGGGCAGGCCGTCGGCGAACACGTCCGGCATCAGCGTGAAGCCGTCCGCGGCGCCCGAGGCGAACCACTCCTCGGCGACGTCGGCGACCTGCTCGGGCGTGCCGATCGCCTCGATGTGCGCCCCGCGCCAGGGGGCGTGGCCGGCCAGCTCGTCCAGCCGGCGCAGCCGGGCCAGCGCCTCGCGGCGGCTGTCGGCGACGGTGGTCATCAGCCCGGGCAGGATCTTGACCGACCGGGGGTCGCGGCCGTGCCGTTCGGCCCGGGCCCGGACGTCGGCGGCGTAGGCGTGCGCGACGTCCGGGGTCTTGGCCCCGGAGAACACCACGTCGGCCGTTCGCCCGGCCAGTTCGCGCCCCGGCTCCGAGGCGCCCGCCTGCACCACCAGCGGGTGGCCCTGGGCGGAGGGCGGCAGCGGCAGCGGCCCGTGGACGCTGAAGTGCTCCCCCTGGTGGGATATCGGCCGCAGCCGCTCCGGGTCGGTGAACCGCCCGGTGCGCACGTCCGCGACCAGCGCCTCCGGCTCCCAACTGCGCCACAGCGCCTTGACGATGTCGACGAACTCCTCGGCGCGCGCGTACCGGTCGGTGCGCGGCGCCAGCCCGCTGCCGCCGAAGTTGGCCGCCACCTGCGGGATGTAGGTGGTGACGGCGTTCCAGCCGGCCCGCCCGCCGCTGAGCACGTCCAGCGACTTGAACCGGCGGGCGATGTTGTACGGCTCGTTGGAGGTGGTGGAGGCGGTGGCGATCAGTCCGATCCGGGAGGTGGCGGCGGCGATCGCGGTGAGCAGCAGGGTCGGCTCGTGGTAGTACGCGCCGTGCGGGCTGGTCCGGATGTCGGCGAAGACCCCGGGGGTGTCGGAGAGGAAGACCGCGTCCATCACCCCGCGTTCGGCGAGCCGGGCGGCGGCCACCCAGGTCTCCACCCGGGCGAAGCCGTACGGGTCGGAGCCGGGTTCGCGCCAGGCGGCGGGGTGCACGCCCATGGCGCCGCCGACCATGTGCAGGTTGAGGTGGAGCTCGCGTTGGGTGCTCATCGGACCTTCCCGGGGTTCGGACCGTCCAGGTGGGGGACGGCGTCCAGCAGTTGACGGGTGTAGGGGTGGCGCGGCGCGGTCAGGACCTCGGCGATGTCACCGGACTCGACGACCTCGCCGTCCTTCATCACCAGCACCTCGTCGGCGACGTGGCGCACCACGCCGAGGTCGTGCGAGACGAACACGTAGGCCACGCCGAGTTCGGCCCGCAGCTCGGCCAGCAGGTCGAGGACCTGGGCCTGGACCGAGACGTCCAGCGCCGCCACCGGCTCGTCGAGCACGACGATCCGCGGGCGCGGTGCCAGCGCCCGGGCGATCGCGACCCGTTGGCGCTGCCCGCCGGACAGCTCGCGCGGACGGCGGTGCAGCAGTTCCGGGCCCAGCCCGACCTGGGCCATCAGCTCGGCGACCCGGCCCGCCCGGGCCCGCCGGGGCACCCCGGTGGCGGCCAGCGGCTCGGCGATGATCCGGGCGACGGGGTAGCGCGGGTCGAAGCTGCTGAGCGGGTCCTGGTGGACGACCTGGATCCGCCGGTGCAGGGCGCGCCGGCGGGCGCCGCGCAGGCCCTGCCAGGACTGCCCGTCCACCTCGACGCTCCCGGTGTCCGGCGCGGCCAGGCCCAGCAGCAGGCGCCCGGTGGTGCTCTTGCCGGAGCCGGACTCGCCGACGATGCCGAGCGTGCGGCCCTCCCGCAGGGTCAGCGAGACGTCCCGGACGGCGGCCAGCGGGGCGTGTCCGGGGACGGCGAAGGACTTGCCGAGGCCCTCGGCGCGCAGCACCACCCGCTCCCCGGTGCGCGGCCGGGGCAGTGCGCTCCCCGCCCGCGGCCCGGACAGCCGGGTGCCGCGCGCCCGCGGCCGGGGCACGGCCGCGAGCAGCTGCCGGGTGTACGGGTGCCGGGGCTCGGCCAGCACCTCGGCGGTGGGGCCCTGTTCGACCACCTCGCCGTCCTTCATCACCAGCACCCGGTCGGCCACCCGCGCCACCACCGCCAGGTCGTGGCTGATCAGCAGCAGTGCCCGGCCGGCCCGGCGCCGCTCGGCGAGCAGCTCCAGGATCTGCGCCTGGACGGTGACGTCCAGGGCGGTGGTGGGCTCGTCGGCGATCAGCAGCGCCGGGTCGGCGGCGAGCGCGGAGGCGATCAGGGCGCGCTGGCGCAGGCCGCCGGACAGCTGGTGCGGGAACTGCCGGGCCCGCAGCCCCGGTTCGGGCACCCCGGCCTCGGCGAGCAGCGTCAGGACGCGCGCGGGCACCTCGGCGCGGGGCACGGTGCGGTGGGCGTGCAGCGCCTCGGCGATCTCGTCGCCGACCCGGCGCAGCGGGTCGAGCGAGACCAGCGCGTCCTGGAGCACGAAGCCGATCCGGCGCCCGCGCAGCGGCCGCCACCGGCGGTCGCTCAGCGCGCCCGCGTCGTGCCCGTCGATCCGGAACAGCTCGGCGGTGGTGCGCGCCCCCGGCCCGGCCAGTCCGACCAGGGTGCGCGCGGTGACGCTCTTGCCGGAGCCGGACTCGCCGACCAGGGCGACGCTCTCGCCGGCGCCGACGGTCAGCGACAGGCCGCGCACGGCGGTGACCGGGCCGCGCGGGCCGGGGAAGGAGACGTGCAGGCCGCGCACCTCGACCACCGGTGGCGCGGGCTCGGTCCGCGGGTCCGCCGTCCCGGGCCGGGTCTCGGTGCTCATCGCGCCACCCGCCCCTCGGCCCGGTCCTGGAGCCACTGGCCGACGGCGGAGACGGCCAGCACGGTGAGGGTGATCGCCGCGCCCGGGAAGACCGCCGTCCACCAGGCGACCTGCACGTAGTCGCCGCTGCCGGCCAGCATCGCGCCCCACTCGGCGGTGGGCGGCTGCGGGCCCAGCCCGAGGAAGCTGAGCGCGGAGCCGGTGACGATCATGCCGCCGACGCCGACGGTGGCCAGCGCCACCAGCGGCCCGACGGCGTTCGGCACGACGTGCCGCAGGACCACCTGGAGCCGGGACCAGCCGAGCACGGTGGCCGCCTCGACGTAGCCGGTGCCGCGCACCCGCAGCACCTCGGCGCGCACCAGCCGGGCGTACCCGGGCAGGGTGACCAGGGCGAGCCCGGCCACCAGGTTCCCGGTGCCGGTGCCCAGCACCGCGACCACCAGCAGCACCAGCAGCACGCCGGGGATGGACAGCAGGACGTCCAGCAGCCGGCCGGCGATCCGGTCGACGGTCCGGCCCCCCTGGGCGGCCAGCACGCCCACCAGGGTGCCGGCCGCCAGCGCCAGGGCGGAGGCGGCCAGCCCGATCAGCAGCGAGGGCCGGGCGCCGTGCACGACCCGGGAGTAGACGTCCCGTCCGTTCTCGTCGGTGCCCATCCAGTGCGCGGACCCGGGCGGTAGCAGGGTGTCGGCGGGGTTGGCGGCGTCCGGCCCGGTCCCGCTGAACAGGCCCGGCGCGAGCGCGGCCAGCAGCAGGAGGACGCAGACCGCGAGCCCCAGCGCGACGCCGGGGCGGATGCGGGGGATGACCACGGGGTTTCCTCCTCAGCTCTCGCTGGTGCGCAGCCGCGGGTCGACCAGCCGGTAGGACAGGTCGACGGCGGTGTTGACGACGGTGTAGACCAGCCCGGCGACCAGCACGATGCCGATGACCAGCGGCAGGTCCTTGTTGCGGACGGCGGTGACGGCGAGCGTGCCCAGCCCCTGCCGGGAGAAGACCGACTCGATCACCACCGCGCCGCCGATCAGCGAGCCGGTCAGCCAGCCGACCAGGGTGGTGACCGGCAGCAGGCCGTGCCGCAGCGCGTGCCGCAGCCGGACGGCCGCCTCGCCGACGCCCCGGGCGCGGGCGGTGGTGACGAAGGGTTCGTCCAGGGTCCGTTCCAGGCCGCGGCGCAGCACCCGGGTGATCACGGCGGCCGGCCCGGCGGCCAGCGCCAGGGCGGGCAGCACGAGCCCGTCCAGCCCCGGTGCGCCGAGCGCGGGGAACCACCGCAGCCGGAAGGAGAACAGGGCGAGCAGCAGGGTGCCGAGCCAGAACGCCGGCACGGCCACGCCCAGGCCCTCCAGCAGCGCGACCGGGGTGCGCACCCAGCGCGGGCGTCCGGCCGTCAGCAGGGCCGCCGGGACGGCCAGCGCGACGGTCACCAGCACGGTGGCGCCCAGCAGTTGGAGGGTCGGGCCGAGCTGCTGGCCGATCGCGGTGCGCACCGGCAGGTGCAGCACGTAGGAGTCGCCGAGGTCGCCGCGCAGCACATGGCCGAGGAAGGTCAGGTACTGCACCGGCAGCGGCCGGTCGAGGCCGTACTCCCGGGTGATCTCCTCGCGCAGCCCGTCGCTGGTGCCGCGCAGGCCGGTGAGCAGGTCGACCGGGTCGCCGGAGGTGAGGTGCAGGGCGAGGAAGGCGACCGTCACCGCACCCCAGAGCACCAGGACGGCGCTGCCGAGCCGGCGCAGCGCGCCGCCGATCACCGGGCGAGCCAGGCGTCGGCGAAGTTCGGGAAGCTCTGCTGCTCGAAGACGACGCCCCGCACCCGGGCGGAGGCGCCCAGCACGTAGGCGTTGCTGAACACCGGCAGGATCGCCGCGTCCTCGGTGACCTTCTGCTGGACGGCGGCGTAGAGGGTCTTCTGCCGCTGCACGTCGGTGGTCGCGAGCGCCTCGGCGAGCTGGGCGTCGACCTGGTCGTCGCGGTAGCGGGCGGCGTTGTTGTCGATCTTGGCGGTGGGGATGTGGGCGCTGCCGAAGACCAGCCGCAGCGCGTCCGGGGAGGCGTTGTTGGCGCTGCTGTTGAGCAGGTCGTAGTCCCCGGCCAGGACGCGCTTGACGTAGCTGCCGGTGTCCAGGTTCTGGTTGCGGATCTCGATCCCGAGGTCCTTGGCAGCGGCCTGGATCTGGGTGGCCAGGGCGGTGTACTGGCTGAAGTACTCGCCGATGTACAGGAAGTCCAGGCTCAGCCGCTTCCCGTCCCGGGTGCGGTAGCCCTCGCCGTCGCGCGCCGTCCAGCCGGCCTCGTCCAGCAGCTTCCCGGCGGCCGCCGCGTCGTACCGGTACCTGTCGGCGACGCCCGCCGCGTACTGCGGGGTGGACGGGGAGAGCGGTCCGGTGGCGGCCGGGAAGACGCCGAAGTAGAGCTTCTGGACGATCAGGTGCCAGTCGATGCCGTTGCGCAGCGCCCGGCGCAGCCGGACGTCGGCGAGCGGGCCCTTCTCGGTGTTGGGGTTCAGGCTCCACGGCACGCCGGGGGAGACGGCGCTCTGCACGGTGAACTTCGGGTCGGCCTTGAGCTTGGCGACGTTGACCGGGGCGATCGCGGCGGCGGCGTCGGCCTGACCACTGGTCAGCGCGCCCTGGCGGGAAGAGCTGTCGGGAACGATCCGTACGGTGAGCCGGTCCAGGTGGGCGGGGCCCCGGTTGGCGGCGCCCTCGGGGGCCCAGGCGTAGTCGGCGCGGCGCTGGTAGGTGATGCCCTGCTGGGGGGTGAAGCCCTCGGCGCTGGTGAAGGGGCCGGTGCCGACGATCTTCGAGCAGAGCGCCTTGGGGTCGCCGGCCAGGGTGGCGGGCGACTCGATGCCGAGGCTGGGGGAGGCCAGGCCGGTGAGGAAGGAGGAGGCGGGCGCGGCGAGGGTGACCTCCACGGTCTGCGGGTCGACCACCCGGGCCGAGCGGTAGTTCTCGATCAGCTGGGCGGCCCCGGCGGACTTGGTGGCGGGGGCGACCACGTGGTCCAGGTTGGCCTTCACCGCGGCGGCGTCGAAGGCGGTGCCGTCGCTGAACGTGACGCCGGTGCGCAGGGTGAAGGTGTAGGTCTTCTGGTCCTCGGAGATCTTCCAGGACTTCGCCAGCCAGGGCTGGACGGTGCCGCTGTCGTCCTGCCACACCAGGGAGTCCAGCGCGGCCCGGGAGAACAGGGCGTCCGCCTGGCCCTGGTGGGGGTCGAGGCAGGTCGGGCCGTAGGGGACGGCGAGGGTGAGGGTGCCGCCGGCCACCGGCTTGTCACCGGAGGCGGCGTCGGCGCCGCCCGGCGTGGTCGCGGAGCCGGCGCAGGCGGCGGTCAGCGGGAGCAGGGTGAGGGCGGCGACGAGGCCGAGTCTGGAGCGGAACCCCCTGCTGTGTACGGCGGTTCGGCGGCGGGGCGGGCGAGCCGTGGTCCTACTGGAAATGGTGGGGTCGAGGGTGTCGGGGTGCGGTCGCATGGCGGGGCTTCTCTCCGAGGCGCGGACGGCGGCGGGGCCGCCGGGGACGGGTCGGGGTCGCCGCGAGGGCCGTCGCGTCGGCCGGTCAGGGGCTGCCGGATCGCGCGGGGGCACAACGCGGCCGGGTACAGAGCGCGCTGTCGGTACGGGAGAGGTCGATCGCCCGACGGGTGGCGGCGAGCAGCGGGCGCATGCCCGGCAGGCCACGCGTGGCGGACACCCCGTACTCCTAGGAGACCGGCTCCGGAACCGGAGCGCCGATGAATGGTCAGTTCTCGCCCAGGGACTGGCGCGAAACGATTCCCACTGACCCGGGTAGTTAATCAGACTGAACTGGGTTGTTCAATTGCCATCCGTTCCACCGGATGCAGATCCCGGCCCAGCAAGGCACTTGGTGCGCAGCCTCCCCTGAAACTGAACTCGCGAGTTCAGATCGGATTTAGCAATGGACCGTGCGCTACTGTGAGGAACGTGAACGAACGTGAACTCCCGGGTACGGGCCGTGGCCGGATCGACAAGCGCAGCGCCATCCTGGACGCAGCGGTCAAGGTGTTCACGCGCGAGGGCTACGCGCAGGCGGGCATCGACGCCATCGCCGCGGCGGCCGGAGTGGCCAAACCGACGCTCTACAACCACTTCGGGGACAAGGAGAACCTCTTCCGGGTGGTGATGCGGGACGGCGCCGAACGCACTGCCAACCGCATCGTCGCCGCCCTCGCCAGCCTCCCCGACGACGGACAGGACCTCGCGGCCGAACTGGAACGGGTGGCCCACCGGGTGGTCGAGTGCCAGCTCAGCGACGAGGGCTGGGCCCTGCAACGGCTGCTCTACGCCGAGGCCTCCCGGCTGCCCGACCTCTACGACCAGGTCGTGGCCCGCGGCTCCCAGCCGGTCCAGGACGTCCTGGCCGGCCGCCTCTCCAGTCTGGCCAACCGCGGCCACCTGGACCTCGACGACCCGGCCGTGGCGGCGGCCCAGTTCATCGCCCTGGTCTCCGGCAACCTCCCCGGCCTCTCCGCCCTCGGTACCCGGCCCGTCGCCCCCGCCGACCTCGCCACCGCCGTCCGCACCGGCGTCGACACCTTCCTGCGCGCCTTCGGCACCCCGCGCCGCCGCCCGGCCCGCCGCCCCTGACCAGCGGCGGCGTCCCCCGGACGATCGGCTTCATCGGTCTGTCATCGCCCACTGCGATGGTCCTCCGGTGACCTGGGCCCACCGCGCACCGCAACCGCGCGGGCGGGTGGGCCGACCTCGTGGGGAGGAACGCACATGCAAGCACGACGGATCGCGGCCGCGGCCGCCGGACTCCTGATGACGGTGGGCCTGACGGCGGCCCAAGGCGCCACGGCGCAGGGGGCGACCACGCGCGTGGCCGCCCCCTGCGAGGGCACCTACACGATTGTCGTCGGGGGCACCGGCAGCTCCTGGAACAACGACGGCTTCTACGGCAACATCCAGCAGCATGTCGGCTACCCGACCCAGATTCCCAACGGCGCGAGCACCCGGGCGGGCGTCAACGAGCTGAACCGGCTGGTCCGCGACCAGCGGGCGGCCTGTCCCGACCAGCACGTCAAGATGGCCGGGTACTCGCTGGGCGCCGGCGTGGTGCACGTCTGGGTGACCGAGAACTGGCAGACCTTCGGCAACGTCAACGCCATCCTGGTCGCCGACCCCAAGCGCCAGGGCCCGCCCGGGGCCAACGGCGGGGCCGTGCCGTTCGGCGGCATCATCGGCGCCCCGCTGGCGGGGGCCGACCGGTTCTTCGGCAACGTGCCGGTCAAGACGATCTGCCACTGGGACTACGTCTGCGACGAGTCCGCCGGCATCTGGACCTACCCGAACAACCACGTCAAGAACTACCCCGAAGACTTCAACATGGACCACCACAACGACGGCGCCAACGAGCAGTGGTACAACGGCGCCTGGTACCCGGCGAGCTGGTAGCCGCCCCGCACATCGCCGGGCCCGCAACCGGCTCCCTCACCACCTGTCAGTGACCGGGCACCGCCCGGCCACCGGCAGGTGGTGAGCCGTCTGCGGGGGTGGCGGGGTTCTCCGTCATCGGTCTGTCATCGCCCCTCCCTAGCGTGGCCGCGTACGGACAAAACCCTCGGATGACAGGGAAGGGACGGCCCGATGGCGCGGAGGGGACTCACAGCGAGGCTACCGGTGGTGGTCTTGGCCGCAGCGGCACTGATGGGCACGACGGTGGCCGCCGGACCACCGGCCGGCGGCTCGGCCACCGCCGGGGCACCGGACAAACCGACGATCCGCTACACCGAGTACGGCATCCCGCACATCATCGCCGCCGACCTGGCGGGCCTGGGGGAGGGCTACGGCTACGCCGCCGCCAAGGACAACATCTGCACCCTGGCCGACACCTACCTGATGGTCAACGCCCAGCGCTCCCGCTACCTGGGCCCGAACGGCAAGGCCAGCCCCGGCCAGAACCAGAACAGCACCACCAACCTCAACAGCGACCTCTACTTCCAGCGGATCAACGACAACCGGGTGGTGGAGGGGCTGATCGACCAGCCCGCGCCCAAGGGCCCGGAGCCGGAGGTCAAGGAGGCCATCCGCGGCTACGTCCGGGGCTACAACCGGTACCTGGCCGAGACCGGCGTCGGCAACATCTCCGACCCGGCCTGCCGCGGCGCCGCCTGGGTGCGGCCGATCACCGAGCTGGACGTCTACCGGCACGCCCACGCCGAGATCATCATGGGCAGCGCCGACCCGCTGGTGGACGGCGAGGTCAACGCCGCACCCCCGGGCGCGTCGGTCGCCGCCCAGCCGGCCACTGTGGCTCCCCAGCCCTCCCCCGAGGAGACCGGCAACCGGATCCGCGAGGCGATGGCCGCCGCCCGGCAGCAGGGCAGCATGGGCAGCAACGCCCTGGCGGTGGGCGCCCAGGGGGTGTCCGGAGGCACCAGCATGCTGCTGGCCAACCCGCACTTCCCCTGGCAGGGCAAGAACCGGATGTGGCAGGCCCAACTGACCATCCCGGGCCGCTTCAACGTCTCCGGGGCCAGCCTGCTCGGCCTGCCCGCCGTGAACATCGGGCACAACGACGACGTCGCCTGGAGCCACACCGTCGCCACCGTCGCCCCGTTCGGCCTCTTCGACGTCCAGGTGGACCCGCTGCACCCCACCAACTACCTGGTGGACGGCGTCTGGACGCCGATGACCTCGCAGCAGGTCGGGGTCGACGTGCTGAACCCGGACGGCTCCGTCGGCCGGGTCACCCGGACGCTGTGGGCCACCCGCTACGGCCCGATCACCACCTCGGTCATGGGCCAGCCGCTGCCCTGGATCGTCAGCGCCCACGCGGTGCGGGACGCCAACATGGACAACCTGCGGGCGCTGAACACCTGGTTCCACCTCGACCAGGCCAAGGACGTCAACGAGGTGGTGAACGCCCTGGAGACCACCGAGGGCGTCCCCTTCTTCAACACCGTCGCCTCGGACCGCAAGGGCAACGCCCTCTACGCGGACATCCAGGCCACCCCGAACATCACCGACGACCACGCGCGGTCCTGCCTCACCCTGACCGGCCAGATCCTGTTCAACCAGTCGCTGCGGCTGCCCAACGTGCCGCCGGTCTCGATCTTCGACGGCAAACGCAGCGAGTGCGACTGGCCGAACGACCCGAACGCCGTCGCGCCGGGGCTGATGGACCCGCACAAGCAACCGCGGCTGATCCGCTCCGACTTCGTGGGCAACGCCAACGACAGCGCCTGGCTGGCCAACCCCGAGCAGCCGCTGTCCTTCCCCCGGGTGATGGGCGACACCGCGGCGCCCCGGTCGCTGCGCACCCAGGAGCTGATTCTGACCGCGCAGAACCGGATCAACGGCACCGACGGCCTGCCGGGCCGGGGCTTCACCCCGGAGACCATGCGGCAACTGCTGTTCGCCGACAACAGCAGGGCGGCCGACCTGGCCCTCAACGCCACGGTGAGCGCCTGCCAGGGCGCGCCGTTCGGGCTCGTGCTGGTGGACGGCAACCTGGTCAACATCAGTGAGGCGTGTCCGATCCTGGCCGCCTGGAACCACAAGTTCACCCCGGACAGCCGGGGTTCCTGGCTGTTTGAGAACGTCTGGTTCCTCCTGGGCGGCGGGCAGGCGATCGAGAAGCTGCCCTGGCGGGTGCCCTTCGACCCCAAGGACCCGGTGCACACGCCCAATTCGCTGGACGCCGGCAACGACGTCGTCCGCAACTCGGTCGCCCGGGCCGTGCTCTCCCTGCGCAACGCCGGCATCCCGCTGGACGCGCGGCTCTCGGACGTCCAGAAGGTCACCCGCAACGGCGAGCAGATCCCGGTCCCCGGTGCGATCCACGAAACGGGGGTGCTGAACGTGGTCACGCCCGGCTCGGTCGACGGCAAGTTCGACATCACCTTCGGCTCCAGCTTCATCCAGGAGACCCGGTTCACCGCCGACGGGCCGCCGCAGGCCGCCTCGGTGCTGGCCTACTCCCAGTCCGCCAACCCGAACTCGCCGCACTACGCGGACCAGACCAAGCTGTTCTCGACCGGCCAGTGGGTGCCGGAGCGCTACACCGAGGAGCAGATCGCGGCCTCACCGGCCCTGGAGGTCAAGGTCCTTGACTGAGTCCGCTCAGCGCACGACGACGCACACGACGTCACCAACGACGCCACCCACGACGACACCCACGAGGGGGAGCACCATGACGAGGACACCGCACCGCCGGCGAAGGCTGGCGGCCCTGCTGGCCGCCGTCGTCGGCATCCTCGGGACGGCCACCACGGCGGCTCCGGCCGCTCCGGCCGCTTCGGCCCAGGCCGCCGCCGTCGGCACCGGGGTACCGCCGCGGATGACGGACGGGTACGGCCTGACCCAGGTCGACCAGAGCGTGGGCAGCCCCACGAACTTCTACCTCACCGTCACCACGCCCGAGGTCACCGGCAAGCACCACATCAAGATCATCCTGCCGAGCGGCTACTACGACGACCCGACCCGGCGCTACCCGGTGCTGTACTTCCTGCACGGCTCGCCCGACGACCCGATCCAGCAGAACTACCCGGCACTGACCACGTCCAACGCGATGATCACCGTCATCCCGGACGGCGGCGCCCGCGGCTGGTACGCGAACTGGCTCAACCAGAACACCCAGCTCGGCGCCCAGAACTGGGAGAACTTCCACCTCAACCAGGTGATCCCGTTCATCGACGCGAACCTGCGGACCGTCGCCACCAAGAAGGGCCGGGCCGTCGCCGGGGTCTCCATGGGCGGGTTCGGCGCCCTCCACTACGCCCAGGACCGCCCCGACCTGTTCAACCAGACCGCGTCCCTGTCCGGGGACATCGACCTGTCGGCCGACTCCATGGACCTCCGGGTGGCCGTCGTCGCGTCCCTCATCGACGCGCAGGGCGCCATTTGCGGCTCGGCCTCCGGGTCCTGCGGTGACCCGAACAACGACCCCTACAAGCCGGGCGTGGACAGCGACGCCCTGTTCGGGTCCCCCTACCCGGTGTTCAACGCGGACTGGCGGTGGAACGCGGCCGACCCCTCCCAGCACATGGACCGGCTCGCCGGCGTCGGCGTCTCCATCTACGTCGGCAACGGACACGGCTCGGCCACCGACCTGGAGTTCTGGCTCGAAGGCGCGTCCAAGCACGTCAAGGAGCACATGGACGCCCTCGGCATGCCCTACTACTACGTCGACTACGGCGACGGCTCCGCCTGGGGGAGCCAGTGCAACGGCGGCCACAACGCCTACTGCTGGGAACAGGACCTCCGGGACCTGATCCCCCGGCTGGAACGGGCCTTCGCCTCCTGAGTCCGGTCGGGCCCGGCCGGGTAGCCCCGGCCGGGCCCGACCGGTGGCCTCAGGCCCCGCGCAGGATCAGCCGCTGCGTCCGCCGCAGCACCGGGCTCGGCGGAACCCCCAGCTCGTCCGCGAGCCGGCGGCGGGTGCGGTCGAACACGGCCAGCGCGTCGGCCTGCCGACCGCCACGGAACAGCGCGCCCATCAGCATCGCCGCCACCGGCTCGTTCAGCGGGTGCTCCGTGGACAGCGCCATCAGCTCCGTGATCGCCCCGGTGTACTGCCCCAGCCGGAGCCGCCACTCCGAGCGCCGCTGGGCGAGGGTGATCCTGCGCTCGGTCAGCCGCAGCCGCTCCAGTTCGGCGAGCGGGCCCGGCAGCCCGGCCAGCGGCTCCCCGCCGAACAGGTCCAGCGCCCGGGAGCAGAGCCGGACCGCCTCGGGCAGGTCACCCGCCCGGTGCGCCGTCCCGGCGGCGGTGACCAGCTCCTCCATCCGGGCCAGGTCCACCTCGGTCGCCGCGGCGACCAGGCGGTAGCCGTACCGGTCGCGCTCGATCACCGAGGCCGGACAGTCCCCGCGGCGCAGGGCCTTGCGCAGCCGGTACACGTGCACCGGCACCACGTTGGTGACCGGCGGCTCCGACCCCCACACGCCGTCCAGCAGCTCCTGCTGGCTGACGGTCCGTCCCCGGTGCAGCGCGAGTGCCGCCAGTACGGCCTGCTGACGCAGGTGCCCCAGGTCCAGGTCCCTCCCGTCGTGCTGCGCCCGGAGCGGCCCGAGCACCGAGATCCGCACCTTCGGAGCGCCCGTCGCGGCCCCGGCGCCGCGTGGCCCCGGCCCGGGCACCCGCCCCGACGTGGGCACCAGTGTTCGGGGGCCGCAGCCGGGCGCGACCAGCCCGCAGTCGAAGGCGTGCACGATGGCGGCGGCCCGGTCGCGCAGCCCGAGCTTCCCGAGGACCCGCGCCAGGACTCCGGCCACCACCTCCTCGGGGACGGCGAGGTCGGCCGCGATCTCGTCGTCTCTCAGGCCGCAGCCGACCGCCCGGAGCACCGCGCGCTCCTGGTCCCCGAGTTCGGCGGTGCTCGGCCGGGTGGTGGTGGCGGTCGTCGACATCGCTGCTCCCTGCACTCCGCGCCGGCCGGTCCGGTCGGCGCCGTCGACAAGGTAGTGGCGGGCCTGCCGGGCCCGGAATCCGGAACGATCCGGAGTGGCGCGCCGGACGGCCCCGGTACGCCGGGACGGCCCCGGCGCGCCGTGGTGCTCAGGGGCAGTCGAGGAGGGTCGGGCGGTCCTTGGTCCGGACGGCCGGGAGCCAGGCGGTGGCGGTGTCGGGGAGGTGGACCCGGTACCAGAGGGTGGAGGCGCGGTCCTCCTCGTCCACGATCGGCAGGCCGGTGGCGAGCTGGCAGTCGGCGTCGAGGGTGTCGCCGTGCCAGACGCGGGTGGGGACGACGTTGCCGGCCGTGTACGGGCGCAGCGGGTCGACGGCCAGGCCGAGGCTGCACCCGGGGTCGCGGTCGGCGCGGTCCTGGCAGCTGCGCTCGGCGTTGAAGACCCGGATCCGGCCGGGGTGCCCGGGCGGCTCGGAGCGCGGCCAGAGCGCCGCGGCGGAACCGGCCGCCGTCGCGGCGGCGACCAGCGCGAGCAGGGCCGCGCGCAGCCGCGGGCGGCGGCCCCGGCGCGGCCGGCGGCCGGACCGGTGGTCACGGATCCGGGCCAGCAGGCTCTCCGCGGTGTGCGGGGCGCGGGCGGCGTGGGTCGGGGCGAGGCAGTCGGCGGCCAGCTCGCGCCAGAACGGCGGGACGTCGGAGGCCAGGCGCAGCGCGGCGCGGCCCTCGGCGTACTGCTGGGCGGCGGCGCTGCGCGCGGTCGGGGTGGCGCCGGGGAAGGGCGGGACGCCCGCGGCGAACACCTCGTGGATCACGATGCCGAGCGCCCAGATGTCCGCGGTGGTACGGATCTTGACACCCTGCTCGCCGAGCGGCTCCTTCCACCGCTCCGGCGGGAGGTAGTCGGGGGTGCCCATCGGGGCGCAGTGGCCGTGGGTGCCGGTGAGCTCGATGGCGAGGCCGAAGTCGGAGAGGCGGACCTCGCCGTCCCGGCCGATCAGGACGTTCTCGGGCTTGAGGTCGGTGTGCACCCAGCCGGAGCGGTGCAGGTGGGCCAGGCCCTCGCAGATGCCGGCCACGATCCGGCCGCCCCGGTCCTCGTCGACGCCGCCGGCGAGCAGTTCGCGCAGAGTGCACTGCGCGCGCTCCATGACCAGGACGATCGCGCCGTCCAGTGCGGGGTGCTCGGGGGCGGTCAGGGTGAGGGTGTCGAGCAGCGGGACCAGCCGCGGGTGCGGCGCGGTCCGGGCCAACTCGACCTCGCGCCGGGCGGCCTCGGCGACGCTGCGGGCCTGCCGGGGCGCGAGCCCGGCGGTCGGCAGCACCTTGAGCGCGACGCTGCCGTCCGCGTCGGTGACCGCAGCTGTGTCCGTGACCTCGTTCGTTCCGCTCCGGCGCGCGGCGTAGACGGTCGCCCAGCCGCCCTCGCCGATGAGCCCCGTCACGGTCCACCCGCCGACCCGGTGACCGGGTGGCAGCAGGTCCTCGCCGTCCCCGCAGAAGGCCGGATCGTGCATGCTCGCTGCCCTCCCTACCGTTCCCGACCGTCCGGGCCCGGCGCCTCGGGGCGCGGCAGCAGCGCGAGGTGCTCCTCGCGGACGATGCCGAACTTCAACGCCAGCCCGACGACGGCCTCGCGCTTGCCGCTGCGGCGGTCCGGGCGCGCCGCGCCGTCGGGCAGCTCGACGCGGAGCTTCTCGTCGGCGAGGTAGTCGAGGTGGGAGCTGACCGCGCGCGCCGTGAGCCGGCCGCAGGCTGGGTGGCTGCGCAGCCGCGCGACCACCTGGGGGGTGGTGGGCACGGCGGCGGGGGAGAGGTCGCGCAGCCACGGCTCGCAGAGCGCGACCAGCACCAGGAAGTAGGTGGCCGTCTCGTCCAGCGAGTACGCCGTCATGGTGCGGCTCTCCCAGGAGCCGCCGCGGGCGTGCGGGTCGAGGTAGACGTGGTCGGGCGCGAACACCTGGAAGGACAGCGGGGTTTCACGCCGCGAGGGCAGCACCACCCGGGAGAACTCGAAGGGGATCGGCGCGCCGATCCGCCGCGGCGGCACCCGCAGGTACTCACCGGCGCCCTCCGGGTTCTCCACCAGGTAGGCGTGGGTGTTGCTGAGGTTGCTCAACTGCCAGTGGTCGTCGGTCGCGTGGATCTCCCCGGCCAGCCGGGAGACCGTCTCGTCGCCGAGCCGGAGCTCCACCGGCGTACCGACCGAGCCCCGCCCGAAACGCGCCCGCTCCCCCGGCCCGAGCCGCAGGGTCACCGCCTCGTCGCCGTTCCCCTCCGGCAGGTGGACGAGAATCCCACTCACCGTTCCCCCGTCCCGCACACTGCTGTCCCGTACCGCACACCGACCGTTGCCCTGACGGACGGAACGTTACCTCCTTGAGCATGACAATAAACAGAATGGTGGTGCAGGCCACGTGACGGCGAGGTTGGGGCGTTCGGTGAGCGGGACGGTCGGCGCGGACCGGCAGGCCGTTCCTGCCGATCCGCGGTCGGGGGAGAGCCGGTGGTGTCAGCCCACGGCGGGGCCGGCGGTGGTGTTCAGCCAGGCCCAGTCGGACCAGGTGGAGAAGCCGGTCTGCCACTTGTGGTAGACGCCGGCGCTGCTGGCGCCGAAGACCTCGATCCGGCCGTCGGCGTTGGCGGCGGCGAAGATCTCGGTGCCGCCGCCGCCGAAGCCGTCCCACTGGCCGTAGGGCGCGTTCACGCCGGTCTGCCAGATGTGCTGTGCGGTGCTGCCGTTGATGGCGAACGCCTCCACCCGGCCGTCCGGGGAGCGCTCACTGGTGATCCGGGAGTCGGCCGGTCCACCGGCGGCCTCCCAGCCGGACCAGGTGGTGGGGTTGGTCTGGTACTTGTGGAAGACGCCGGTCGGGCCGGAAGCGAGGACTTCGAGGCGTCCGTCCTCGTTGTGGTCGACGGTGAGGGCGCGTCCGCCGCCGCCGAAGTTCTCCCAGGTTGACCAGCCGCCGCTGGGGGTGGTCTGCCACTGGTGCTGGAAGGTGCTGCTGTTGAGCGCGAACACCTCCAGCCGTCCGTCGGGGGCCTTGCCGAGCCGGACTTCGCTGTCGGCCGGTCCGCCGCCCGCCGACTCCCAGTCCGACCAGCCGCTGTTGGGTGCCGTCTGGTACTTGTGGAAGAGGCCCACCGGGCCGGAGGCGAAGACCTCCAGTCGCCCGTCCTGGTTGGCGCCGACGGCGAGGTCGTGGCCGCCGCCCCCGAAGGCCTCCCAGTTCGACCAGGCGCCGGACGGGGCGAGCTGGTAACGGTGCTGGAGGGTGCTGCCGTTGAGGGCGAACATCTCCAACCGGCCGTCCGCGTTCGGTCCGATCGCCAACTCGGCGCCGCCGGGGCCGCCCAGGGACTCCCAGGCCGACCAGGCACCGTTCACCGACGTCTGCCAGGCGTGCGAGACACCGTTGGCCCCGGCCGCGAAGACCTCCAGCCGGCCGTCCGCCCCGCGCGCCGACACCACCTTTCCGGACTTCGCCGGGTACACCAACGGCGCCGGCCCCGGGTCGTGGTGGCCGAGCCGGTCCGCGGCGGCCTGCGCCGCACCCAGGTAGCGCTCGTGCGCGCGCTGGTTGTAGGTCGACCAGGGCTGCCAGTTGGTACCGCCGTTGGAGATGCGGTAGGCCGCGTCGGCGTTGCACTGGGCGTCGAAGGCGCAGGCGTCGCTGACCTCGGGGTGCCAGTAGTCGTTGATCTCCCACAGGCCGCGGTCGCGGGACGGCGGGGTGTTGTTCTGGACGTTGGACGCCGAGGGGTTGCAGCTGGACTCGGCCATGCCGACGGCGATCGCGGTCACCAGGGCGTCGCCCCGGAAGCCCGCGTTGTAGCCGACCTCGGCGCACAGGTCGATGCCGGTGGCGGCGGGCGCGGGCGTGGCGCCCGCCGTCAGGCCCGCCGCCACACCCAGGGCGGCGACCGCGGACAGCAGGACGCGGTGGGGCGCCCGTCGGGCGCGTGGTGTGCTGGTCACGTGAGGTCTCCTCAGTTGACGGCGGGGCCGGCGGTGGTGTTGAGCCAGGCCCAGTCGGACCAGGTGGAGAAGCCGGTCTGCCACTTGTGGTAGACACCGGCGCTGCTGGTCCCGAAGACCTCGATCCGGCCGTCGGCGTTGGTCGCGGCGGTGATTCCGGTGCCGCCGCCGCCGAAGGTGTCCCACTGGCCGTACGGGGCGTTCAGCCCGGTCTGCCAGATGTGCTGCGCGGTACTGCCGTTGATGCCGAAGACCTCGACCCGGCCGTCCGCCGTCGGCTGGCTGGTCAGCCGGGAGTCGGCCGGTCCGCCCGTGGGCTCCCAGCCGGACCAGGTGGTGGGGTTGGTCTGGTACTTGTGGAAGACGCCGGCCGGGCCGGAGGCGAGGACTTCGAGGCGTCCGTCCTCGTTGTGGTCGACGGTGAGAGCGCGTCCGCCGCCGCCGAAGGTCTCCCAGGTTGACCAGCCGCCGCTGGGGGTGGTCTGCCACTGGTGCTGGAAGGTGCTGGCGTTGAGCGCGAAGACCTCCAGTCGGCCGTCGGGGGCCTTGCCGAGCCGGACTTCGCTGTCGGCCGGTCCGCCGCCTGCCGATTCCCAGTCCGACCAGCCGCTGTTGGGTGCCGTCTGGTACTTGTGGAAGAGGCCCACCGGGCCGGAGGCGAAGACCTCCAGTCGCCCGTCCTGGTTGGCGCCGACCGCGAGGTCGTGGCCGCCGCCCCCGAACGCCTCCCAACCCGACCAGGCGCCGGACGGGGCGAGCTGGTAACGGTGCTGGAGCGTAGCGCCGTTGAGGGCGAACATCTCCAACCGGCCGTCCGCGTCCGGCCCGATCGCCAGCTCGGCGCCGCCCGGGCCGCCCAGGGACTCCCAGTCCGACCAGGCGCCGTTCGCCACCGTCTGCCAGGCGTGCGAGACGCCGTTGGCCCCGGCCGCGAAGACCTCCAGCCGGCCGTCCGCCCCGCGCGCCGACACCACCTTCCCGGACGGCACCGGGTACACCAACGGCGCCGGACGCGGACCGGTCCCCGGTCGGCAGGGCATGGTGATGCCGCGGTCCGCGAGGTAGGGAACGGGGTCGGTGTGCACCGTCGCGTTGGCGTCGGCCCAGACCCGCAGGTGCAGGTGCGGGCCGCTGGACTCGCCCTCGCTGCCCATCAACGCGATCTGCTGGCCCGCCGTCACGTGCTCGCCGACGGCCACGTCCCGCTCGCTCATGTGCCCGTACTCGGTGATGGTCCCGTCCGGGTGCAGGATGCGGATCCACTGGCCGTAGCCCTGCGCCGGTCCGGAGGCCGTCACCTCGCCGTCGCCCACCGCGTAGATCGGGGTGCCGTAGTCGTTGGCGATGTCGATGCCGTTGTGCTCCGGGGTGTAGCCCTGGG
This sequence comes from Kitasatospora sp. NPDC028055, assembly GCF_040637885.1. Classification (NCBI taxonomy): domain Bacteria; kingdom Bacillati; phylum Actinomycetota; class Actinomycetes; order Kitasatosporales; family Streptomycetaceae; genus Kitasatospora; species Kitasatospora sp. NPDC028055. Next base: position 104,271 of record NZ_JBEZXE010000020.1, read on the forward strand.
AGATCTGGCCGCGGGCCGGGCAGGACGCCGCGAACCCGGCGACCGCCGCCGGCGCGGCCCCGGCGGGCGCGGCCGGTACGGCGACCGGCAGCAGCAGCGCGGCCGCGGCCAGCGCCAGCCGCGGAACGGAACCCAGCACCGGTCCGCCCCTCATGCCCTGCACCGGCGGCGGCGAGCCCTACGACTGGGGTGGTGCACGGTCATCCCGACCTCCTGAAGACGCGTGACAGCGGCCCCTCCGGACCGCCCGGGGCACGCTAACCACCCGCCACCCGCCCGGGAACCCGGAACCATCCGGACTGACACCACCACCCGGCCCCACCGACACTGCCCCCGGGCGCGAGGACGCCACGCCCACCCCCCTCTCCCGGCCACGTGCCCCCGGCCCCTGGCGGGCCCGTTCGCCGGCCCGGCCGTCACCCCACGTCAGAGCGGCCACCGGGCGGCCTCGGACCGACGACCCGTCAGTCCTGCCCCGGAGCCCCACGCGACGCACCGGACGAACCACGCCCCACGCCTCGCGGATAATCCTCGTGGAAATGACCGAGAACGCCTTGAGCCAAGGCCCGTTCGATTGACCCTCATAAACCCGGTCCGGATACTGATCGAGTACGACGCAACGGAAGCTCGTTGCGCAGCGGACTCCGATTCGTCATTCCATCCGACTGAGGAGCATCCATGTTCACGAAAGCGAAGAAGGCCGCGAGCTCGATGGCCCTGGCCTTCGCCGCGGCGGCCACCCTCACCGTGGCCGTGCCGTCCGGCAGCGCCTTCGCCATCGACCACATCCCGTGCGACGGGAACCGCAATGACTTCCTGAAGATCTGGTCGCACCTCGACGGCCGCGACAGCGTGGACTGCTACGCGAACGCGGGGTCGATCGACTTCGGCGGGTGGTGGGTCGACCGCATCTCCACGGGGAACAACGACCTGATCTACTCCGACGCCAACGGCGACTCGGTGCGGGTCAACCGCTGGACCGACATCTCGTACCCGAACCGCCCGCCGAAGGTGAGCTCCATCCGGATCCTCTGACGAGACCGCCGGAGCGGGCCCCGAACGGAAATTCCCCGCCCGCACCACCGCAACTCCCCGCAGCCCCCGGGACTTGGATCGCCATCGAATCTTCCGTGAGGTAAATCCGCTCCACCCCGGCCCACCGGTGCCGGCCCCGCCCCCAGGCGCGGCCGGCACCGACCTGTGCTCCCGCGGCCGCATGCCGGTCAGCTGTCCAGGCCGCAGGCCACCGCGACCGGGGCGTGGCCGGACCAGCGCCCGGCGTGGGTGTCGGCGCGCTCCAGCGGCCGTCGGTGGCGCGGGCGGCGAGGCTCGGGGTGGCGACCTGGCGGTCGATGCGCCGGCGGATGGACGCCTTCTCGAAAATGGCCCTCCCGTGAGCAGCGGGACAGCGTTGGCACCGGTTCGGGCCGTGTTTGGTCCGCGCGTGTCGGACACGCACGGGTACGTGGGCACCTGGTGCAGGCGTCGTCGGGGACCAGCGCACGCTCTTGAAGGAGTGAGAGATCGTGGGTTCCTTCGAGAAACGGCGCGATCCGCCGCGCCACCGGGAGGCTCTCCGAGCAACCCCCGCGAGCGCGGGGCGGATCCCCGCCTTAGAGGACTTACGCCGTGACGCTCCACGCCTCGCCGGGCTAGGAGGGGTTGGCCGGCGGGGACGAAGAGCCAATCCGGCTGATCCCGAGGTGGTGGCACAGAGCCGTCCCGGTGGTGGACGGTCGTGGCGCCCCTGGCGAGGGGCGCCACGACGGACGGCTGGCGGGATCGCGGCCTCGTGCGGCTGGGCTGGGGGGCGCCGTACGCTACCGCTCCCCTACTCCGGCTGATCTCCAGGGCCTTTCTCGTAGAGCGGTCGGGCGTCACCGGTCCGATCGGTCATCATGCTGAGCAGATTGGCGAGCCGGAAGGATGCGATCGCTCGCAGCCGTGTCCCGTCCTGCGGACCGAGGTGTCCGAGGCTCTCCCGGTACGTCACCCCGGCTTCCCCGAAGTCCCCCGCCCGGGCGTGCAAGTCGCCCTGGTGCCGCGGGATCCGGCTGCAATCGGCCTGCGGCGAGCGCGGAACCCGACGCCCGATCAGACGAACCGCCACAGGTGGTCGCTGGTGCCGTTGTCGTCCCAGAGCACGGCCTGCGCTCCCCAGGCGGTGGAGGCACCGGAGATGCCGAGGACGCGGCCGCCGGCGGCGCACTGGATCCGGAAGGTGTCGCCACCGCTGTGGCGCAGGCGCCACCGGTGGTCGGCAGCGCCGTTGTCGGCCCACTGGACGATCCGGGTGCCGTTGGCGGTGCCGCCGTTCTCCGCGGCGAGGACCTTGCCGCTGTTGGCGTTGCGCAGCCGCAGGTAGCCGTCGGTGTCGAGGGCGGCCGTCCAGAGGTGGTCGGCGGTGCCGTTGTCGTCCCACTGGACGGCGAGGCCGCCGTCGGCGGTGGACATGTTCTGGATGCCGAGGAGGAGTCCGCTCGCGACGTTCTGGATCCGCCGGGCGCCGACGGGGGCGAACTGCCACTGGCCGGCGGCGGCACCGCTGTCGGGCAGCTGTACGGCGGCGGCGCCTTGGGCGGTGGAGCCGCCGGCGATGCCGAGCAGCTTGCCGGTGTGGACGTTGCGGAGCTCGTGGTAGCCGTTGCCGGCGTCGACCACGGTCCACCGGTGGTCGGCGGTGCCCGTGTCGGCCCACTGGAGGATCGGGGCGTTGTCGGCGGTGGACATGTCCTGCACGCCGAGGACCTTGCCGCTGTTGGCGTTGCGCAGCCGCAGTGCGGTGCCGTCGACGACGAGGGCCCAGTTGTGGTCGGCGGTGCCGGTGTCGGGCCACTGCAGGGCGAGGCCGCCGTCGGCGGTGGACATGTTCTGGATGCCGAGGACGAGTCCGCTGGCCGCGTTGACCAGACGGAAGCTCGCGCTGTCGGTCCGCCAGTAGACGGTGTAGTTGAAGCCCTGGGCGTCGTGGAACGGGCCGAGGTCGACCCTCGCTCCGTCGGCGGTGGCCGTGAAGGCGAGGGCGGTGCTGCTGGTCCGGGTGATCGTGGCGGGGTCCAGGGCCGGGAGGGCGGACAGCGCGGTGCTGCCGTAGTTGCCGGCCAGGACGGCGGGGCCGTAGGTGACCGCCGCGACCCCCGGGCTGTCGTTGGCGGCCTGGAGGGCCACCCGCATGGGGAGCTTCACGGTGACGGTGTCGCCGGAGACCCAGGACCGGGTGAGGGTGGCGTACGTGCCCGGGGTGGCCGCGGTGTTCTGCGCGACGCCGTTGACGCTGACGACGGCGCCCGAGGTCCACCCGGGGATGCGCACGCGCAGGGACCACGTCCCGCCGACACTGCCGGTGACCTTGAGCGTCGTGGTGTCCTCGGCCGGGAACGCGGTGGTCTGGGTGACCGTGATGCCCCGCTGGGTCCAGTCCAGGACGGACGGGAGGAACAGGTTCACCGTGAGGGTGGTGCCGTCGTGGAAGTAGACGGAGTCCATCAACTTGGTGTTGGACTCGACGCCCGTTCCCTGGCAGCACCAGAAGGTGCCGTAGTCGGTGCTCCAGGTGCCGCCGCCCCAGGCCGGGCCCTTGCCCCGGCGGCCGCCCGGGTTGAGCGAGCTGAAGTACGTGATGTGGCCGTGCGGGTCGGCCGGGTTCTGGGCGCCGAGGACGTGGTTGAGCAGCGTCTTCTCGTAGAAGTCGAAGTACGAGGCCTGGTCCGGGCTCAGCTGCCACAGCTCCCGGGTCAGCTTGAGCATGTTGTAGGAGTTGCAGAGCTCGCAGGTGTCGTCGGTGAGGTAGCCGGAGATGGCGTTCGCGGCCCGGAAGTGCTCCGCCTGGCTGTTGCCGCCGATGGCGTAGGTGTGCGCGCCGGTGGTGATCGCCCAGGCGTTGGCGGCGATGTCGCGGTAGCGGGTCGTCCCGGTGGCCTTGTACGCGCGGACGGCCCCGATCCACTTGGGCACCTGGGTGTTGGCGTGAAGGCCGTTGAGCTGGTCCAGGTTCGCGGCGAGCGGGTCGAGGACGGCGGCGTGGTCGAAGCGCTGAGCGGTGGTCAGCCAGCGCGTGTCACCGGTCTGTTGGCAGAGATCGGCCAGCACCTCGCTCATTCCGCCGAACTCGGTGCCCAGCACCGACTGCATCGTGCCGTAGCCGAGCGCTGCGGTGCGGCGGTCGACCCAGTCGGCGAGCGCGAGGAGCACGTCGCGGGCCTGGGTGTTGTCCAGGAGGCGCCACACGTCGAGCAGGCCGGCCATGGTCTTGTGGACGCAGTAGTACGGGACGTTGCCGTTGCTCAGTCTGCCCGCTTCGAGGCTGGCGAAGTCGGCCTCGGGGAAGCCCGAGAGGTAGCCGGCGGAGAAGCCCGCGGCGGCGTTGTTGGCCTGGCACTTGGCGAGTTCGGCCACCATCCGGTTGGCCTTGTCCCGGCAGGTGGTGTCCCCGAGCGCGGCGGCGGCCTGGGCCCACGCCGAGAGGAAGTGGCCCTGCACGTGGGTGCGGAAGGGGAACCCGGGGTCGTCCCAACCACCGTTCGCGGCAGCGGCGTTGGTGGAGAGCCGGTGGTTGGCGCGGAAGTTGTACAGCAGGCGGTCGACGTCGACGAAGCGGAGGTAGGCCAGGGTGCGGTTCTGGTTGTCGAGCCAGCGGCTGCTGGTGAGCCGGACCTGACCCAGCTCGAACGGGAGCGTCGACACTCCGACGTCGGTCCTGACCGGGGGCGTCTGCGCCGCGGCGGAGACGGGACCGAGGGCGGGGCCGGGACCGAGGGCGGAGACGGGACCGAGGGCGGGGCCGGGACCGAGGGCGGGGCCGGCGGCTGCGGCCACGGCCGCGACGCCGGTCGCCTTGAACGCGGCACGGCGGCTGAAGGGGTGAGCCGGCATGGCGAACTCCATCGTGTGCAGGAGAAGGAAGCGGGGGAGTACAGCGGCCGTAGTCCTTCGCACAAGCGCACGTCGCCGCCCAGCGAGGCTTGGTGCGGCGACCGCTTGTTGCAAGAGTGTTAACGCTCACAATTAGCGTGTCAATAGATCGGTCGACGGCGTGAACGCGGGCGCCGCCGGCGGATGACGGGCAAGCCCCAGGCGGGGGGGCCCGGGGCCTGCCTCTTGCGCGCCGATTCCCGTCGCGGGTGGCTGCCCGAGCGGCCGGCGTTCATCACGATCAGGTTTCAGCCACCTGCCCAGGGCTTGCCCTGCGCGGATGTAATCGATTCCAATCGTCGGAACGCGTTGATGTAATCGATTCCACGAGGAGGTGGGGCGGCTGTGACGAGCATCAAGGACGTCGCCGCCGAGGCAGGCGTGTCCGTCGCCACTGTCTCGCGTGTCCTGAATGAGCATCCTTCGGTGAGTGCGGACGCGCGGGCGCGGGTGCTGGCCGCCGTCGCAGCGCTCGGGTACCGGCCCAACGCCGTGGCGCGGTCGCTGCGCACCGATCAGACCCACACGCTCGGCCTCGTGATCAGCGACGTGCTGAACCCGTACTTCACCGAGCTCGCACGGTCCGTGGAGGAAGAGGCGCGGGCGCTGGGGTACAGCGTGATCATCGGGAACGCCGACGAGCGGCCGGAACTGCAGGACCACCACGTACGGACGCTGCTGGACCGCCGTATCGACGGGCTGCTGGTCTCGCCCACCGACGGCGGGTCGCCGCTCATGCTGGACGCCGCCCGGGCCGGGACACCGATGGTGTTCGTGGACCGGTGGATCCCCGGCGTCGACGTGCCGGTGGTGCGGGCGGACGGGCGGGGTGCCGTACGGGATCTCGTCGCGCACCTGCACCGGCTGGGGCACCGGCGGCTGGCGATCATCGCCGGGCCGGCGGCCACCACGACCGGGCAGGAGCGGGTGGAGGCGTTCCGCGAGGCGCTGGCGGAGTGCGGCCTCGACCTGCCGGACCGGTACATCGGCCAGGGTGACTTCCAGGCCGCCAGCGGCCGGCGGGCGACCGAGCGCTTCCTCGACCTCGCCGAGCCCCCGCAGGTCGTGTTCGCGGCGGACAACCTGATGGCGCTGGGCGCCCTGGACGCCGTCCGCGCCCGTGGCCTGCGGGTGCCGGAGGACATCGCGCTCGCCGCGTTCGACGACATCCCCTGGTTCGTGCACACCGACCCGCCGATCACCGCGATCGCCCAGCCCACGGGCGAGCTGGGCCGGGCCGCCGTGCGCGCGCTCGTGGACCGCATCGAGGGGCGGGCGCCGCGATCCGTGACGCTCCCCGCCCGTCTCGTCGTCCGCCGCTCGTGCGGCGAGAGCCCCGTAACCGAGACCCCCGTGACGAACAGGAGCCAGTCGTGAGCGACGCGGACGAGTTGCTGCGCATCGAGGGCGTTCGGAAGACCTTCCCCGGGGTGGTCGCGCTGGACCGCGTCGACTTCGACCTGCGGCGGGGCGAGGTCCATGTGCTGCTCGGTGAGAACGGCGCGGGCAAGAGCACCCTGATCAAGATGCTCTCCGGTGCCCACACGCCCGACGAGGGCCGCATCCTGGTCGGCGGTGAGGAGGTCCGCATCCATGGTGCGCAGGACTCCGAGCGACTCGGGATCGCCACCATCTACCAGGAGTTCAACCTCGTCCCCGATCTGACGGTCGCCGAGAACATCTTCCTGGGACGCCAGCCGCGCCGGTTCGGGGTGATCGACCGGAAGCGGATGGAGGCGGACGCCTCGGAGCTGCTGGAGCGCGTCGGCGTCAGCGTGTCGCCCCGGGCGCGGGTGCGCGAACTGGGCATCGCACGCCTGCAGATGGTCGAGATCGCCAAGGCGCTGAGCCTGGACGCGCGGGTCCTGATCATGGACGAGCCGACCGCCGTGCTGACCTCCGAGGAGGTCGAGAAGCTGTTCGTGATCGTGCGCAGACTGCGCGAGGACGGCGTCGGGATCGTCTTCATCACGCACCATCTGGAGGAGATCGCCGCCCTCGGGGACCGGGTCACGGTCATCCGGGACGGCAGGTCGGTCGGACAGGTGCCTGCCTCCACACCGGAGGAGGAGCTCGTACGGCTGATGGTGGGCCGGTCCATCGAGCAGCAGTACCCGCGCGAGCGGGCTGTCCCGGGCGCCGCCCTGCTGTCCGTGGAGGGACTGTCCCGGGACGGTGTCTTCCACGACGTCAGCTTCGAGGTGCGCGCCGGCGAGGTCGTCGGCGTCGCGGGGCTGGTCGGGGCGGGTCGTACCGAGGTGGTCCGGGCCGTCTTCGGGGCCGACCCGTACGACCGCGGTACGGTCCGCGTCGACGGGGCTGCCCTGAAACGGCACGACATCGGCGCCGCCATGACCGCGGGAATCGGGCTGGTGCCCGAGGACCGCAAGGGCCAGGGGCTGGTGCTCGACCAGTCGGTCGAGGAGAACCTCGGACTCGTCACCCTCAAGTCCGCCACCAGGGCCGGAATCGTCGACCTCAGGGGTCAGCACGACGCCGCGGCGCGGATCGCCGGGCAGCTCGGCGTACGGATGGCCGGGCTCGGTCAGCAGGTGCGCACGCTGTCCGGCGGCAACCAGCAGAAGGTCGTCATCGGCAAGTGGCTCCTCGCCGACACCAGGGTGCTGATCCTCGACGAGCCCACGCGCGGCATCGACGTCGGCGCCAAGGTCGAGATCTACCAGCTCATCAACGAGCTGACGGCCGCCGGGGCCGCCGTCCTCATGATCTCCAGCGATCTGCCCGAGGTGCTCGGGATGAGCGACCGGGTGCTGGTGATGGCCCAGGGCCGGATCGCCGGCGAGCTGTCCGCCGACGAGGCCACGCAGGACGCGGTCATGTCGCTGGCCGTGAGCAATCCCACTACCGAACTGGAGGCCCCCCGTGGCCGCTGAAACGCTCAAGAGCGGTACGGGCGCCGGTGGCGCCGCGGCGTTGCGCCGTCTGCTGCTCGACAACGGCGCGCTGACCGCGCTGATCGCCCTCGTCATCGCCATGTCGGCGCTGTCGGGCGACTTCCTCACCACCGACAACCTGCTCAACGTCGGCGTCCAGGCGGCCGTGACCGCCGTCCTCGCCTTCGGCGTCACCTTCGTGATCGTCTCGGCAGGCATCGACCTGTCGGTCGGGTCGGTGGCCGCGCTGTCGGCGACCGTACTGGCGTGGAGCGCCACGGCGCACGGAGTGCCGGTGGCCGTCGCGGTGCTGCTGGCACTGGCGACGGGTGTGGCCGCCGGCCTGGTGAACGGCTTCCTGGTCTCGTACGGCAAGCTGCCGCCGTTCATCGCGACGCTCGCGATGCTGTCGGTGGGGCGTGGCCTGGCACTGGTGATCTCGGACGGATCGCCGATCGCGTTCCCGGCCTCCGTCTCCCACCTGGGTGACACGCTCGGGGGGTGGCTGCCGGTGCCGGTGCTCGTCATGGTGGCCATGGGGCTCGTCACGGCGTTCGTCCTCGGCCGTACGTACATCGGCCGCTCGATGTACGCCATCGGCGGCAACGAGGAGGCGGCCCGGCTCTCGGGTCTGCGGGTGCCCAGGCAGAAGCTCGTGATCTACGCGCTGTCCGGGGTGTTCGCCGCGGTCGCCGGTGTCGTCCTGGCCTCCCGGCTCTCCTCCGCGCAGCCGCAGGCCGCCACCGGGTACGAGCTGGACGCCATCGCCTCCGTCGTCATCGGCGGCGCCTCCCTCGCCGGGGGTACCGGCAAGGCGTCGGGGACGCTGATCGGCGCGCTCATCCTCGCGGTGCTGCGCAACGGGCTGAACCTGCTGAACGTCTCCGCGTTCTGGCAGCAGGTCGTCATCGGTGTCGTCATCGCCCTGGCGGTGCTGCTCGACACGGTGCGGCGCAAGGCCGGGGCCACTCCCACGGCGATCGGGGCGCCCGGCGGCGGAAGGGGCAAGCAGGCCGCCACGTACGGGATCGCGGCTGTCGTGACGGTGGCGATCGTGGCTGCGACGTCGTTCCTGCACGGCGATCCGAAGGCCGGCACCCGGAAGGTCGGCCTCTCGCTCTCCACGCTCAACAACCCGTTCTTCGTGCAGATCCGGTCGGGTGCGCAGGCCGAGGCGAAGCTGCTGGGGGTGGACCTGACCGTCACCGACGCGCAGAACGACGCCTCGCAGCAGGCCAACCAGCTGCAGAACTTCACCAGTTCGAAGCTCGCGGCGATCGTCGTCAACCCGGTGGACTCCGACGCGGCGAGCAACTCCGTGCAGGCCGCGGGCAAGGCGAAGATCCCGGTCATCGCCGTCGACCGCGGCGTCAACAACGCCGATGTGAACGCACTGGTCGCCTCCGACAACGTCGCCGGGGGTGAGCAGGCGGCGAAGGCCGTCGCCGAGAAGCTCGGTGGCAGCGGGAAGATCGTGATCCTCCAGGGGCTGGCCGGTACCTCCGCCGCGCGGGAGCGGGCCGAGGGCTTCGCCAAGGGGCTGGAGGCGTACCCGGGGATCGAGGTCGTCGCGCAGCAGCCGGCCGACTTCGACCGGACCAAGGGGCTCGACGTCATGTCGAACCTGCTCCAGGCGCACCCGGACGTCCAGGGCGTCATCGCCGCCAACGACGAGATGGCGCTCGGCGCGGTGAAGGCGCTCGGGTCCAGGGCCGGCGAATCCGTGCAGGTCGTCGGCTTCGACGGAACTCCCGACGGGCTGAAGGCGGTCGAGCAGGGGGCGCTGTACGCGTCCGTGGCCCAGCAGCCGTCGCAGCTCGGGAAGATCGCCGTGGACAACGCGGTCAAGGCGATCAAGGGGGAGAAGGTCGAGGAGACCGTCAAGGTGCCGGTGAAGGTGGTCACCAAGGAGACCGTGGCCGGGTTCAGCGGCTGAGACGGGGAACGGGGTGGCCGGGGTGCCCGCGGAAGCGGGGCTCCGGCCGCCTCGTTTCGGATTTCCTGAGTTTCGGATGTCCTGATTGGGGAGTTTCATGGGTTTCACGTACGACTACGACGTGCTGGTCGTGGGGTCGGCCAACGTCGATCTCGTGATCGGTGTCGAGCGCAGGCCCGGGGCCGGGGAGACGGTGCTCGGGTCGGACCTCGCCGTCCATCCCGGCGGCAAGGGGGCCAACCAGGCGGTTGCCGCCGCGCGGCTCGGGGCGCGCACAGCGCTGCTCGCGCGGGTCGGGGACGATGCGAACGGGCGGCTGCTGCTGGAGTCGCAGCGCAGCGCGGGGGTCGACACGGAGGGCGTCCTGGTGGGCGGGGCCCCGACCGGCGTCGCGCTGATCACCGTCGACCCGTCGGGGGACAACAGCATCGTGGTGTCGCCCGGTGCGAACGGGCGGCTCACGCCGGAGGACGTCCGGGCCGCCGAGCCGCTGATCCGCGCCTCTCGGGTGGTCTCGACGCAGTTGGAGATCCCGTTGGAGTCGGTCGTGGAGGTCGTGCGGCAACTGCCGTCCGGCACGCGGTTCGTGTTGAACCCCTCCCCGCCGCAGGCGCTGCCGGCCGAGGTGCTGGCGGCCTGCGACCCGCTGATCGTCAATGAGCACGAGGCCCGGGTGATCCTGGGCGGCGGGACCATCGGCGACTCCCGTTCGGGCGACGATCCCGCCGCGTGGGTGCGGGAGTTGCTCGCGAGCGGGCCCCGATCGGTCGTGGTGACGCTCGGCTCGGAGGGAGCGTTGGTCGCCTCCGCCGGGGAGGAGGTCGTACGGGTCGCGTCGGTGAAGGTCGACGCCGTCGACACGACGGGTGCCGGCGACTCCTTCACGGCCGCACTGGCCTGGAAGCTGGGCGCGGGCGCTTCGCTCGCGGAGGCCGCCGGGTACGCCGCCCGGGTGGGCGCCGTCGCCGTGACGCGGCGGGGGGCCCAGGAGTCCTTCCCCACCGCCGAGGAGGTCGAGGCGCGGTGAAGAAGGGCGGGATTCTGAATCGCCATCTCGCTGGCGCCGTCGCCGAGTTGGGGCACGGCGACCAGGTGCTCCTCTGTGACGCGGGGATGCCGATTCCGGACGGGCCCCGAGTGGTCGACCTCGCCTTCCGGGCGGGGATCCCGTCGTTCGAGGACGTACTGGCCGGGCTCCTCGACGAGTTGGTGATCGAGGGGGCGCTCGCGGCGCAGGAGGTACGGGAGGCGAACCCCGCCGCGGACGGGCTGCTGGCCGGCTCCTTCGCCGAACTGGCCTACGTACCGCACGAAACGCTGAAGGAGCTGAGTGCGGGGGCGCGCCTGGTGGTGCGGACCGGGGAAGCCCGGCCGTACGCGAACGTGCTGCTGCGGTGCGGGGTGTTCTTCTGATCGACTTTCGACGACGGGCTGCTGGGCGGGCCGCGCGTTTCCGGGAATCGGACGATCCGTGAGACGGTCGGCGAACTCCGATGGGATGCTGGGGCCTTGGTCCGACCCACCGCAACGACCCCCGGGGGAACCACCCATGCCGCTGTTCGGAAGTCGCAAGAACCTACCGAAGCCGCTGTGCGACGAGCACGGCCCGTGCAAGGCGCTGGCCGGGATCTCGGTCTTCGAGGTCCGGGACCGGCTTCGGCTCCTGGTCGCCCCGACCCGCACACTGGGCCCCGACCCCATGGCCCGGCAGATCGACGACGAGCTGTCGGTCGTCCTGTGCGTGAACGGCGGGAAGCGGGGCGGGACGACCGAGGCCCTGTCGATAGCCGAGCACGCCGCCGACCAGTGGAGCCTCAGCCGGGCCGAGCTCTGGGAACGGGCCTTCGCCAATCTGACCACCGAGCAGCTCAACCGGCAGTCCTTCAATGCGACGAACGGCGACGTCCTCTATGCCGTCAACGGGATGGGCGTGTGGCCCGGCGCGGCCCAGGCCCTGCGGCTGGAGAACGCCCTGGGCGGGGTCGAACTGCCCCACGGCGCCCTGGTCACCCTGCCGACGAGCAACGCGTTCTGCGCGGCGCCGATCCGCAGCGGCTCGTCGCTGAACGCGATCCGCTTCATGATCGACCTGTCGAAGCAACTCCAGGCCAACGATCCGGCGCCGCTGACCTCGTCGATCTTCTGGTACCGGGACGGCTGGCTGGAGAACCTGAACGTCGGCGACAACGGCATGATGCGCCCGTCCGCCCGCTTCCGGGAGATGGCGAACGGCCTCCCGGCCACCTGACCTCCCGGCCACCTGACCTCCCGGCCACCTGACCCCCCCGGGTACCTGACCCCCCGCCACCTGACCCCCCGGTACCGCCGCCCGGCGGGCTTCGAGGAGATCGCAGACCGGGTCAGTTGCTCGGATGGGAGGCTGCCCAGCCCTGTTCGAGCAGGGCGAACGCCTCGTCGGCAGCCCGGCGCGGTTCGGGGTGCTGCAGGATCAGACTGCGGGCCGCCAGGGCGAACCGGGCCAGGGCGGCGCAGCTGACGTCGTCCTCGGGTGCGCCCACGGCCTCCGCGACGGCCCGCGCCAGGGCCGCTTCATGGCGGGTCCACATCCGTTGGGAGTAGTCACGCAGCGCGGGGGTCTCCTGTACCAGGCGGGTGAAGTCGGCGAACCGCGGGTCGGCGGCGTGGACGGCGAACCGGGTCTGGTGCAGCAGCAGGTGCTCGCGCAGCGCCTGCGGGATCGACCGGCCCGGGGGCCGCTCCCGCACGGCCGCGACGAGGGCCGCTTCCAGGTCGTCGTCCTGGTCGAAGACCAGCGCCTCCTTGCCGGCGAAGTGCTTGAACAGGGTGGTCACGGAGACGTCTGCGGCATCGGCGACGTCCTTGACGCCGACCTGGTCGTAGCCGCGCTCGAGGAAGAGTTCGAGTGCGGCGTCGGCCAGGGCCTGGCGGGTCTGGGCCTTCTTGCGCTCGCGGCGCCCCATCGCTTCGGTCACTCGACCACCATAGCCCGAAGTGCATCCACTCCGAAAGTGTAGTCATTGCACTTATTTAGCGAGTGTGCTTTCTTGGTGGTGTCGGGCCACCCGGCGACCCACCCACCACCGGGACCCACCCACCACCGGAAGGACACACCCATGCCCTCTGCCCGTGACCCTCGCATCGCGATCGTCGGCGCCGGCCTCGGCGGCTTGACCTGCGCCCGGGTCCTGCAGCAACACGGCCGCGCCGTCACGGTGTTCGAACGCGAGGCCGACGCCGACGCCCGCCCGCAGGGCGGCACCCTCGACATGCACGCCGACACCGGCCAGGCCGCCTTGCGGTCGGCGGGCCTGCTCGACCGGTTCCATGCCCTCGCGCGCCCCGAGGGCGACGAGTGGCGCGTGCTCGACCATGCCACCGGTGCCCTCCTCACGCAGCGAGGGCCGACCGCAGGCGGGGGCCGTCCGGAGATCGACCGCGGCCAGCTGCGCGGCCTGCTGCTGGACTCGCTCGCCCCGGGCACGGTGCGGTGGGACCGTGCCGTCACCGGGGTCACCCCGCTGGCGGGCGGCACCTGCCGGCTGGTCCTGGGTGACGGTACGGCCGAGGAGTTCGACCTGGTGGTCGGTGCCGACGGCGCCTGGTCACGGGTCCGCCCGGCCCTGTCGCCCGCGGTACCCCACTACACCGGTGTCACCTTCGTCGAGACCGGCTTCGACCAGTGCGACACCCGCCACCCCGAGCTCGCCCGGCTGGTCGGCAACGGATCGCTGCTGGCGAAGGGCCTCGGCCGGACCCTGGTCGCCCAGCGCAACAGCAACGGTCACATCCGCGGCTACCTCGCGCTGCGCGAGCCGCAGGACTGGCACGCGGCCGCCGGACTCGACCTCGGCGACCAACGGGCCGTGCAGGAGCACCTGTTGGAGATGTTCGACGGCTGGGACGAGAGTCTGCTGCGGATCCTGCGCGACAGCGACCACGGCTTCGTCAACCGGCCCCTGCACGTGCTGCCCGCCCCGCACACCTGGGCGCACGTGCCCGGCGTGACGCTGCTCGGCGATGCCGCGCACCTGATGCCCCCGGTCGGGCTGGGCGCCAACCTCGCCATGCTCGACGGCGCCGACCTCGCCCACGCCCTCGTCACCGAATCCAGCGTCGCCGACGCCGTCCGCGCCTACGAGCGCGTCATGCTGCCACGCTCGACCGAGGCCGCGACGGGCAGCGCCCGGGGCCTCGACCACCTCGTCCCCGCGGCCCGCTGAGCCGACCCCGCCGGCCCCGAGCGATATGGTGAACTCCCCTGGGTGGCGTGGGAGCAACCCCCGCGAGCGCGGGGCCGATCCGGCCCGGAGCAGGATCCGCAACGCGGCGGCGGAGCAACCCCCGCGAGTGCGGGGCCGATGCTTGCTGAGCTGCGGCGATTGGTGTCAGAGGGTGCGGGTTGATTCAGTTCGATCGTATGGCAGCCCGTAGGGGAGGTGGCGCATTGTCGTCATCTCTCTATCCTCCGAGGCGAGTTGTCAGTGCCGTGTCCTGCGCTCTCGAAGCGTACTCGCGCGTGGAGGTCGGGCGGTGGATGAGGGCTGCGGGCAGTGGGCCGCCCCCCCGCGTTAGTGAAGACGCTGTGGCGATTCACGTCTCGCCGGGCTAGGAGGGGTTGGGCAACGGAGACGAGGAGCCAACCCGGTTGATCCCGAGTTGGTGGCACAAGGCCGTCCCGGTGGTGGACGGTTGCGGCGCCCCTGGGGAGGGGCGCCGCGACGGACCGGCTGGGCGGGATTGCGGCCGCGTGCCGGTCAGTTGTCCAAGTCGTAGGCCACCGTGACCGGGGCGTGGTCGGACCAGCGCTCGGCGTGGGTGTCGGCGCGCTCCACGCGGCCGTCGGTGGCGCGGGCGGCGAGGCCAGGGGTGGCGACCTGGAGGTCGATGCGCCAGCCGGAGTCGTTGTCGAAGGCGCGGCCGCGGTAGGACCACCAGGAGTAGGGGCCGGTGCGGTCGGGGTGGAGGGCGCGGACGACGTCGACGTAGCCGGCCTCGTCGTAGACGCGGGAGAGCCAGGCGCGTTCCTCGGGGAGGAAGCCGGCGGACTTCTGGTTGGCCTTCCAGTTCTTGAGGTCCTCGGGGCGGTGGGCGATGTTCCAGTCGCCGCAGACCACGACCTCGCGGCCGTCGGCGGCGGCGCGGCTGCGCAGGGCGGTCAAGTGGACGAGGAACTCCGCCATGAAGCGTTCCTTCTCCTCCTGGCGCTCGGTGCCGACCTCGCCGGAGGGCAGGTAGAGGCTGGCGACGGTGAGGCCCGGGAGGTCGATTTCGACATACCTGCCCGAATTGTCGAATTCCTCCGAGCCGAATCCGATCACGCTGCGCTGCGGCTCCCGGCGGGAGAGGATTGCCACGCCGGCCCGGCCCTTGGCCACCGACGGGGCCCAGACCGCGTGCCAGCCGTCCAGGTCGCGCAGTTCGACGGGCAGTTGCCCGGGCTCGGAGCGCACCTCCTGGAGGCAGATCACGTCTGCCTCCGTTCCGGCCAGCCATTCGACGAAGCCCTTCTTGGCCGCCGCCCGGATTCCGTTCACGTTCACACTCGTCACCACGATCACCCGGGCAGCCTACCCACTGGGCGCGCACGCACCGAAGCGTGACGCGCGGCCGCGGCCCGCGCGCGGCCGGTCGGGGCGGGCTGTCGTGAACGTGGCATGAATGTTCGCGACGGTCCCATCAAGCCGTGCCATTGGTCTTGACCATCTCCGGAGGGAGCACCTAGGGTCACTTACTGCAAGGACCTTTAATAAAGAAGGACGGATAAAGGCCCGCTCTCCCACCTGCCGCAACAGCGGGCAGCGGGCCCGGGATCCGCCCTCCTCGTCGTAGGGCGGACAAGACCAGGTGGAGGACACGGTGGGGACGACAGGACAGCTTTCGGCGGTGCCGGAACCGAAGTACTGGCACCTGCGCACGGTGCTGCTGCGGGCCATCGACTCGGAGTTCTCCACCGGCCAGGTCCTCCCGAACGAGCGCGAGCTCGCCGCCCGCTTCGGTGTGGCCCGTGCCACGCTGCGCCAGGCCCTGGACCAGCTGGAGCTGGAGGGCCGCCTGGTCCGCCGCCGGGGGATCGGCACGCTGATCGCCGCCCCGCGGGTCGGCGTCCCGGTGAACCGGCAGGAGGAGGGCTGGCCCGGTGCCGGCCGCAGCCAGTCCTGGCGCACGGTGGACTGCACCACCGCCCCTGCCTCCGCGCAGCTGGCCAAGAACCTCGGCGTCGCCGAGGGCGCCACCGTGCACACCGTCCGCCGGGTGCGCCTGGTCGAGGGCCGCGCGATGGCCACCGAGTCGCTGCACGTCCCCGCGTCCGCCCTGCCGCACCTGCCCGGCTTCCGCGCCGAGAGCGACCGCGCCCGTTCGGTGCTGCGCCAGTTGGAGCGGCTGGAGGTCGACGGCGAGTCCCGGGCCGTGGAGCTCGGTGTCGCCGAGGCCGACGAGGCCCTGCTGCTGGAGCGCCCCCCGGGCACCCCGGTGCTGGTCATGACCACTCAGTACGCCGCCGCCGGCCGCCTGGTGGCCCTCGCCGTCGCCACCTACCGCGCGGACACCTGCAAGCTGACCTTCGGCGAGGCCGGCCTGGTCGAGGTCACCCCGGTCGGCGCGAACCCCGAGGTCCGCACCGCCTCCTGAACCACTCTCCGACACCCTCGGACCGCGACCCGGCCGCCGAACTGGCGCCCGGGTCGCGGCCGTTGGGGGCCTATGTCGCCCGCTCGGCTCCGCCAGCGGCCGACCGGCCGTCGTCAGACCCTCGGCGGGTCGACCGCGAAGAGCTGGTCCTCGACGTGGTCGAGGGCGACCCGGAGGGCGCCCATGGAGACGACCTCCGACCCGAGGGCGGCCAGGGCCACCTCCGGTGCGCGGAGAGTGAATTGGGCGAGGCGTTCGCGCAGCGGCTCCAGGACGCCGTCCAGGCCCGCGGCCCAGCCGCCGATGACGACCAGTTGCGGGTCGATGGCGAGGACCAGGGCGGCGACGCCCTGGACCAGTCGGGTGAGGAAGCGGTCCATGGCGACCTTGGCGACCTCGTCGCCCTCGCGGGCGAGCCGCAGGACCCGGGCGACGGCGGCCTCGTCCAGGGGGTTGAGCGGCTTGCCGGTGGTGGAGAGCAGCCTCTCGGGGGTGACCTCCTGGCCGAGCAGGTGGAGGGCGCCGATCTCGCCGGCGGCGCCGCCGTAGCCGCGGTGGAGCCTGCCGTTGATGAGGGAGCCGGCGCCGGGGCTGAGGCCGGCCATGACGAAGACGACGTCGTCGGCGCCGACGGCGGCGCCCTGCCAGTGTTCGGCGATGGCGGCGAGGTTGGCGTCGTTCTCGATCAGGACGGGGCAGCGGAAGGAGCGCCGGAGCCGGGCGCCGAGGTCGAGGCCGGTCCAGCCGGGCATGGCGGTGCCGAGCCGGACGGTGCCCTCGCGGTCGACGATGCCGGGGGTGCCGATGCCGACGGACCACAGGTTGTCGCGGGAGATGCCCGCCTTGCGGAGGACTTCGGCGACGGCGGTGCGGACGGCGGTGAGCCGTTCCTCGGCGTCGAGGGTCTCGTCGACGGGCTTGAAGTGACTGCCCACCACCTCGCCGGTGAGGTCGGCGAGGATGACCCGGATGTCGTGGACGCCGATCTCGATGCCGAGGATGTGTCCGGCCTCGGCCCGGAAGCGGAACCAGCGGGCCGGGCGGCCGCGGCGGCCGGTGCCGGACTGGCCGTCCTCCCGGGGTTGTTCGACCTCGGCGACCAGGCCGGTGTCGACCAGGCCCTCGATGACGCCCTCGACGGTGGGCCGGGAGAGCCCGGTCTCGCCGACGAGTTGGGTGAGGGTCACGGAGTGGCCGGTCCGCAGCGCCCGTAGCGTGACCGCGGCGTTGATCCGCCGCAGCAGCGAGGAGTCTCCTCCGGTGAGCCGATCCGCCAATGCGATGCCCTTCGCCGTTCGCGCGACTGCCCTGGCGCGCGGTGTCGAGTCCGCGGAGCCCACCGAACGGCCCACGGGGGTCTGCCCCCGGAACGCGGAACGGGCGGCGCGGCGCCGCCCGTACGGAGGCCCGGAGGACTGGGGCGCGTCCGACAAGTCCCCGCCGGGCCCGCCCTGGCCGGAGCCTACCGGGGGAGCGCCCCGGGCGGCGAGGATTCCCGCAGCTCACCTGGGCTTCGGTATCGAAATGGTACGGATCGGGTGGCGGTACGTGACCCGTGCTTCACCGCTCGGCCACGGACGGTCCCGGCCCGGGTCACCACCCGGGTCACCGCGACGGTCCCCGTCCCCGCCCCGGGCGCCGGCCCCGTACGGACCACCGGGAGCGCACCGACAACAGCGAGCCGACGCTCAGCCAGGAGCAGGCGGAGAACGCGCTGACCACGGACCCGGCCGAGCCGATGGACAGCACACTGCCGACGGAGCCGATGGAGAGCACGGACCCGACGGAGCCGATCGACAGCAGCGAGCCGATGGAACCGATGGAGCCGATCGAGCCGAGGGAGGCCCGGGAGCGGATCGAGCGCACGGAAGCGGAAACCGAAGGGGAAACCGGAGCGGAAACCGAAGCGGAAGCGGCCATGCGCCCGATCGTAACGGCCGTCGCGTCAGTCGACCCGGGCGACGAACAGCCCCTGCCCGAGCAGCCCCATCGGGTGCCCGGCCTCCGGGAGGGTGAGGACGGTGGGGCAGCCGGCGGCGGTGAGGGCGGACTGCCAGTGCTCGGCGGGGTGGGCGGTGAGGCCGCGCGGGTCTCCGGTGATCAGCAGGTCGAGCTGTTCGGCGACGGGGGCGAGCAGCAGCAGCCGGCCGCCGGGGGCGAGCAGCTCGACGAGGGTCGGGACCTCCTCCTCGGGCCGTCCGGCGGCGGTGGCGACGACGACGTCGTAGCACCCGCCGTCGGGGGCGAGGTGGTGGTGGGCGTTCTGCCGGGGGCGGGCGGCGAGGGCGCGGGCGACGGCGGTCTCGGTGCCGTCGCGGTCGAGTTCGAGGACGCGCAGCGGCTGCGGCCCGTGGTGGGCTTCGGCGGTGGCGCGGACGAGGGTGCCGAGGGCGGTGCCGAGGTAGCTGCGGGCGGCGGCCCAGCGGACGGGGGTGGCGGCGGGGCGGGGGGCCTCGTCGCCGGTGAGGAGCTTGGGCAGGCGCAGGGCGGCGCGTCTGACCCGGTCGAGGACGGTGGCGCTGCCGAGGCCGTCGGCCCAGGTGTCGACGGCTGGCCGCCAGGCCTCCCGGACCGCGGCGGGGGCGAGTTCCGGGGCGCCGCGGTAGAGCGGGCCCTGGGCGCCGCCGTCCTGGCAGGCGATCAGGCCGTGCCGGGCGAGGGCGTCGAGCCAGCGGCTGACCCGGGGGCGCTGGGCGGGGGTGACGAGGGCGCTGGCGAGGAGCTCGGCCTCGGAGCGGGCCGGGACGGAGCCCCGGTCCGGCCTTGTGTCCGAGGCGGGCGCCGGGTCGGGGTCCGGGCCCGAGACAGGCGCCGGGCCCGGACCGGCTTCGACGAGGATCCCGGCCTGCTGGAGGGTGTGCAGCAGGGTGGTGAGCACGGCCCGGTCGAGGTGGGCGCCGAAGGCGCTGACCTGTTCGGCGGTGATGCCGATGCTGTGCTTCCAGGCGGCGGCGGTGGCGGACCGGGCGTCGGCGTGCAGGCGGCGGTCGGCGGCTTCGGCCTGGCTGTGCGGGGCGCGGACGTGGGCGAGGACGGCCCCGAGGGCGTCGACGGCGGCGTAGACGTCGTCCTGTCGGGGTTCGGGGCCGACGTGGAGGACGAGCCGGAGCGCGCCGAGGTCGTGGTCGGCGAGGCCGGGGTGCCGGCTGAGCTGCCAGAGCAGGGCGGAGGGCAGGCTGAGGTGGGTGGTGCCGCTGGCGGCGAGGGCGGTGAGCTGCTCCTCGGGGTGCAGGCCGGGGTCGGGGCAGTGCACGGTGCCGCCGGCCAGCAGGGTGGCGAGGGCGAGTTCGACGGCGAGGTCGGTGACCGGGTGCAGCACGGTGTGCCGGATGGGCGCCGGGCCGAGGACGCCGGCCCAGTGCCGGAGGCGTTCCTCGGCAGCGCGGGCGGTGGAGGGCGGCAGGGCGGCGTGCGCGGCGACGCGTTCGGCGAGGGCCCGGGGCAGGCCGCCGGGCGGGGAGACGCCGAGCAGCAGGCCGATGCCGCTGATCGCGCGTCCGTCGGCGACGACGGCGGGCCGGTCGCCGAGCTCGCGCAGCGCGCTGACCAGCGCAGGGGTCGAGGCCAAGGTGATCACTCCGGGGTGCGGGGGAGAAGCCGCACCACTGAACCATGGGCGCGGGCCGATGGGAGGGGCCGACGGGTAATAGTTCCGTAATGATTTTCATATCAGGCAATCAAGCGGCGGGGGTGGACCGGTACGAACGCACCGGAATCGCACATTCCGGGAACGCCGTGCGATCCCTTGACAGGTGGTTCGGGTGCTGGATTACTTGGCCTGGGCTTGCCCTGACCGAACGATCGGTTGGGCTCCCAGTCCCGTCCGACCTGCGAAGGAGCGACGATGACCGGCCGTGCGTCCGACCCTGACCGACGCCTGGGGGAGCCGATTCCGCCCGGGCTCCTGGACGCCGGCGAGCGGATGGGCGTCGACGAACTGCGCGCCCACCAGCTCGACCGGCTCCGGGCCACCCTGCGGCACGCCTACGACCACGTCGAGCTCTACCGCCGCAAGTTCGACGCCGCCGGGGTGCGCCCCGAGGACTGCCGCACCCTGGACGACCTCGCCCGCTTCCCCTTCACCACCAAGGCCGACCTGCGCGAGGGCTACCCCTTCGGGATGTTCGCCGTCCCGATGGAGCAGGTCCGCCGGCTCCACGCCTCCAGTGGCACCACCGGGCGCCCGACCGTCGTCGGCTACACCGAGCACGACCTCTCCGTCTGGGCCGACGTGGTGGCCCGCTCGATCCGCGCGGCCGGCGGCCGGCCCGGGCACAAGGTGCACATCGCGTACGGCTACGGGCTGTTCACCGGCGGCCTGGGCGCGCACTACGGCGCCGAGCGGGCCGGCTGCACCGTCATCCCGGCCTCCGGCGGGATGACCGTCCGGCAGGTCCAGCTGATCCAGGACTTCCGCCCCGAGATCATCATGGTCACCCCCTCCTACCTGCTCACCCTGCTGGACGAGTTCGACCGGCAGGGCCTGGACCCGCGCGCCAGCTCGCTGCGGGTGGGCATCTTCGGGGCCGAGCCCTGGACGGAGGAGATGCGGCGGGAGATCGAGGAGCGGCTCGACCTGCACGCCGTCGACATCTACGGCATCTCCGAGGTGATCGGCCCCGGGATCGCCCAGGAGTGCGTGGAGACCAAGGACGGCCTGCACATCTGGGAGGACCACTTCTACCCGGAGGTGGTGGACCCGCTCGGTGACGAGGTGCTCCCGCAGGGGGAGGGCGGCGAGCTGGTCTTCACCTCGCTCACCAAGGAGGCGCTGCCGATCGTCCGCTACCGCACCCGCGACCTCAGCCGGCTGCTGCCGGGCACCGCGCGGCCGGCCTTCCGGCGGATGGAGCGGGTCACCGGGCGCAGCGACGACATGATCATCCTGCGCGGGGTGAACCTCTTCCCGACCCAGATCGAGGAGATCCTGCTGCGCACCCCGGGGGTCGCGCCGCACTTCCAGCTGCGGCTGACCAGGGAGGGGCGGCTGGACCGGCTGACCGTCCGGGTGGAGGCCCGCCCGGAGGCGGGGGCCGGGCTGCGGGAGGCGGCGCGGGCGGAGATCGTCCGGGCGGTCAAGGACGGTGTGGGCGTGACGGTCGCGGTCGAGGTGGTGGACCCGTACACGCTGGAGCGCTCGGTCGGGAAGATCAAGCGGGTGGTCGACGAGCGGGGGTAGCGCGGGCAGCGGGGGTAGCGGCCTGCGGAGGAGGCCGGAGGCGCACGGCTGTCCGGGGGGTGATGCCGTGCGCCTCCGACGTCTACAGCAATGTAGACGCTCAGTGGGCGGAGAGTCCAGCCGCCGCCCGACGGTGCGCCCGCGCGGCGAGCGCCAGCGACACCGCCATCAGCACCGCGAGGGCGAGGCTGACCGGGCCGGTGCCCAGGCCGATGCCGCCGCGGTCGGCGCCCACGCCCAGCCAGTCCGCGAAGGAGGCGCCCAGCGGACGGGTCAGCACGTACGCCCACCAGAACCCGGCCACCGGGCCGACCCAGCCGGACCGGGCCGCCACCGCCGGGACCGCGATCAGCAGCGCGAAGCCCAGCCCGGCCACCAGGTAGCCGAGGTGCAGGGTGGCCGCCGTCAGGTCGCCCAGCGCGGTGCCCAGGGCGAAGGTCACCAGCACGGCCGCCCAGTAGAACAGCTCCCGGCGCAGCCCGGTCACCCGGTCGATCGCCAGCGAGCCCTCCACCCGGTGCCAGAGCAGGAACAGCACCGCCAGCGCCACCGCCAGCGAGCCGGCCGACAGCGCGTACGGGACGCCGAGCGCGACGTGCGCCACGTCGGCGACCATCGTGCCGAACACGCTGACCAGGACGACCACCGCCCAGTACAGCCCGGGCACGCAGCGCCGGGTCCGCAGCTGCACCAGCAGGGCGACGGCGAGCAGCAGCCCGGCGGCGGCCACTGCCAGGACCGGGTCGAAGGTCTTGGCGAGGAAGTCGGAGAGCGTCTCGCCCATGCCGGTGGTCAGCACCTTCACCAGCCAGAACCAGCCGTCCACGGCGGGCACCTTGCTGGCACCGGAGCGCCCGGAGCGCCCGGGGCGGCCGGGCGCGGGGCGGCCAGCGGCAGGGCGGTCGGGCGCGGGCCGGCCGGCGGCGGGGCGGGTCGTCGTGGGCTGGGACATGTCAGCCCTCGGCACCGTCGTTGGCACCGGCGTTCCCGGCGGTGGTGTTGGAGGTCAGCTCACCGCTGGTGCCGTCCACCGTCACCAGGTGGCGCACGCCGTCCTGGCCGACCACCGACACGGCCCAGGCGGCGCCGCCGCCCTGCTCGGTGATCCGGCGCAGCGACTCGGCGCGCCCGCCCGGCACGGCGGCCTGGGCCTTCTCCAGGGCGGCGGAGGCGCCGACCGAGGGCAGCGGAGCGGGCGCCTGGCCCTGCGCCCGGCCCTGGCCCTGAGTGCGGCCCTGACCCTGCGCGCGGCCCTGGCCCTGCTCCTGGCCTTCGCCGCCGCGCTGCTGCCCGTGCCCGTGCCCACGGCCGCGCCCCTGCTCCTGCCCGCGCCCGTCCCCGCGCCCGTCCCCGCGCTCGGAACCGTACCCGTCCCCGCGCCCGGCGCCGTCCTCGGCCGAGGCCGCCGCCTCGTGGTGCCCACGGCCACCCTCCCCGTGCCCCTCGTGGGCCACCGCCGCGACCGCCAGCCCGCCCGCGCCGAGCAGCGCCACCGTCACCACCCCGGCGGCGAGCCGGCGCTCCTTGCCGCCCACCCAGGCGCGCAGCCGCTGCGCGCGACCGCGCCGGGGAGCCAGCGGCGGCAGTTCGGGGACCTCCGGCTCCTCGCCGGACGACGGGGTGAAGGACGACTGGGGTTCGGTCATCGGGTGTGCTCCTTGCCTGGGAAGTGCGGTGCTGCGCTCCGCGCCCGGCGATCATGGCGGACCGTTCCTGAACCCACGCTTAAGCCGCCGCAAGATCGCCCACGACCGCCTGGCACCCTGAACGGATGCACATACTCGTCGTGGAGGACGAACAGCGGATGGCCACCGCGCTGCGGCGCGGCCTGGAGGCCGACGGCCACACCGTGGACACCGCCCACAACGGCCCCGAGGGCCTCGCCCTCGCCGAGCGCCACCCCTACGACGTGATCGTCCTCGACATCATGCTGCCCGGCCTCAACGGCTACCGGGTCTGCGCCCGGCTGCGCGCGGCCGGCTGCCGGGCCGGGATCCTGATGCTCACCGCCAAGGACGGCGAGTGGGACGAGGCCGAGGCCCTGGACACCGGCGCCGACGACTATCTCGCCAAGCCGTTCTCCTTCGTCGTCCTGCTCGCCCGGCTGCGCGCCCTGCACCGCCGGATCGACCAGCAGCGCCCCCGGCTGCACACCCTCGGCGACCTCGTGCTGGACGCCAACGCCCGGACCTGCACCCGGGCCGGCACCCCCACCCACCTGACCGCCCGGGAGTTCGCCATCCTGGAGCACCTCGCCGCCCGGGCCGGCACGGTGGTCTCCAAGCGCGAGATCCTCGACCACGTCTGGGACGCCCACCACGACGCCGACCCGAGCATCGTCGAGGTGCACGTCCACGCCCTGCGGCGCAAGATCGACGCGCCCTTCGGCCGGGCCGCCCTGCAGACCATGCGCGGCGCCGGCTACCGGCTCGACCCGGCCGGCGGCTGAGGTGCGCCGACTTCGCCGACTACCCGCCCAGCTCCGCCGGTTCGTCCCCCGGACGGTACGCGCCCGGGCCACCGCGGCCGCCGGTACGGTGCTGGCCGCGGCCCTCGCGCTGGCCGGCGCCGGACTGCTCGCCGCCGTCCGCGCCGACCTGGTCGCCTCCGCCGCCTCCGCCACCCGGCAGCAGGCCGACTCGGTCGCCCAACTCGCCGCCCAGGGGCGGCTGACACCCGTCCTGCACGCCGCGCACGGCACCGACTTCCTCCAGGTCGTCGACGCCCGCGGCAGCGTCCTCGCGGCCAGCCCCAACCTGGCCGGCCGCCCCGCCCTCCCCGCCGCCGGGCGCACCGGCTCGCACACCACCGACGACGTCGACCCGCTGTACGAGCACCACCGCCAGCGGCTCGCCGCCGTCACCGCCGACACCCCGACCGGCCCGGTCACCGTGTACGCGGGCGCCTCGCTGCGCGCCACCGACGAGGCCATGGACATCACCCAGGCCGGCCTCGCCGTCGCCTGCCCGCTGCTGCTGCTCACCGGGGTGGTGGTCACCTGGAAGGTCACCGGGCAGGCGCTGCGGCCGGTGGAGGCGATCCGCGCCGAGGTCGACGCCATCACCGGCCAGGACCTGCACCGCCGCGTCCCCGAGCCGGGCACCGCCGACGAGATCGCCCGGCTCGCCGCCACCATGAACGCGATGCTCGACCGGCTGGAGGCCTCGGGCCGCCGCCAGCGCGAGTTCATCGCCGACGCCTCGCACGAACTGCGCAGCCCGCTCGCCGTGCTGCGCACCCAGCTGGAGGTCGCGGACACCCACCCGGACCCGGCGGTCCGCGCCGAGCTGGTGCACGGCGCCCTGGCGGACACCGACCGGCTGCAGACCCTCGCCACCGACCTGCTGCTGCTCGCCCGTCTCGACGCCGGCGGCACCGACGACCGCCCGCGCCGGCGGACCGACCTCACCGAACTGGTCGCCACCACCGTGCTGGCCCGCCCGCCCGGCCCGCACCGCCGGACCACCGACCTCGCCCCCGCCATCGCCGTCGACGGCATCCCGCTCTGGCTCGGCCGGCTGCTCACCAACCTGCTGGACAACGCCGAGCGGCACGCCGCCACCACCGTGCACGTCCGGCTGGCCGCCGACCCCGAGTGCGGCCTCGCCCTGCTGGACGTCGAGGACGACGGCCCCGGCATCCCGCCCGCCGACCGGGAACGGGTCTTCGAACGCTTCACCCGCCTCGACGACGCCCGCTCCCGCGACCACGGCGGCAGCGGCCTGGGCCTGCCGATCGCCCGGGACATCGCCCGCCACCACGGGGGCACCCTCACCGTCACCCCGACGGAGGCCGGTGCCCGGCTCACCGCCGCGCTGCCGCTGGCGGGGGCGTAGCGACCGCACCGGGCGCCCACGGGCCGCGGTCCGACGGCCCCGGACACGCCCCCGTTTGGCGCACCTGGGTCGTGGAGGAGCTGATGGCTTCCCAGACTCGGAGGGCAGGGGGGCGGATTTCGATCGGAGAGGCTTCCCGATGAGCAACAGGCTCCGCCGCGTCCTCGCGGTGACCGCAGTGGTTTCCCTCGGCCTCGGCGCGGCGTCCTGCGGCAGCGCCAAGCAGTCCTCGTCGGGCGGCGGTTCGTCGGGCTCCGCCGCCGCGAGCGGAGGCGGGGCGGTCGGCGCGGTGCGGATCGGTCTGCTGCTGCCGGAGAGCAAGACCACCCGCTACGAGCAGTTCGACCGCCCGCTGATCGAGAAGAAGATCAAGGAACTGGCGCCGGACGCCCAGATCGACTACTACAACGCCAACCAGGACGCGACCCTCCAGCAGACCCAGGTGGACACCGCCCTGACCAAGGGCGACAAGGTGCTGATCCTGGACGCGGTGGACGCCAAGTCGATCCAGTCCTCCGTCCAGAAGGCCCACGACGCGGGCGTCAAGGTGCTCGCCTACGACCGGCTGGCCCAGGGCCCGGCCGACGCGTACGTGTCCTTCGACAACCACAAGGTCGGTGAGCTCCAGGGCCAGGCCCTGGTCGCGGCGGTCGGCGGCAAGGCGAACGCGGGCGAGATCTTCATGATCAACGGCTCGCCGACCGACCCCAACGCGGCGGACTTCAAGGCCGGCGCGCACAGCGCGATCGACGGAAAGCTCAAGATCGGCAAGGAGTACGACACCCCCCAGTGGGACCCGAACACCGCCAACCAGGAGGCCGCCGCCGCGATCACCGCGATCGGCGGGCCGAACGTGGTCGGCGCCTACTCGGCCAACGACGGCATGGCCGCGGGTGTCGCGACCGCGCTCAAGGCGGCCGGCCTGAGCGTCCCGCTCACCGGCCAGGACGCCCAACTCGACGGCATCCAGCGGATCGTGGCCGGGTCCCAGACCATGACGATCTACAAGCCGTTCAAGCCGGAGACCGACATCGCCGGCCAGATGGCCGTCGCCCTGGCCGCCGGCAAGGCGCTGGACGCCAGCCTGGTCCCGACCACGGTGACCAACGGCAGCGGCAACAAGGTGCCCGCCAACCTGATCACCCCGATCGTCGTCAACAAGGACAACATCAAGACCACCGTGGTCCAGGACGGCCTCTACACCGTCGCCCAGATCTGCACCCCGGACTACGCCGACGCCTGCAAGAGCGCCGGCCTCCAGTAGTAGGCGGCCCGGAATCCGAACCGCCCCGCCTCCACCACGGAGGCGGGGCAAGGGAGTTGGTCACTGTGCCAGGTGAGACCGTACTGGCCCTGCGCGGGGTCTCCAAACGGTTCGGCGCCGTCCAGGCGCTCACCGACATCGAACTCGAGGTGCACGCCGGCGAGGTGCTGGCCCTGGTCGGCGACAACGGCGCCGGGAAGTCCACCCTGGTCAAGTCGATCGCCGGGGTGCACCAGCCCGACGACGGCGCCATCGAGTGGCAGGGCCGACCGGTGAGCATCCACCGGCCGCAGGACGCCCAGCAGTTGGGCATCGCCACGGTCTACCAGGACCTCGCGCTCTGCGACAACCTCGACGTGGTCGGGAACCTCTTCCTCGGCCGCGAGATCCGGCGCTTCGGCATCCTCGACGAGGTCGCCATGGAGAAGCGCTCCCGGACCCTGCTGGACACCCTCTCCATCCGCATCCCCAGCGTGCGGATCCCGGTCGCCTCGCTCTCCGGCGGCCAGCGCCAGGTCGTCGCCATCGCCCGCGCCCTGATCGGCTCGCCCAAGGTCGTGATGCTGGACGAGCCGACCGCCGCCCTCGGCGTCGAGCAGACCGCCCAGGTCCTCGACCTGGTCGAGCGGCTGCGCGAGCAGGACCACGGCGTCATCCTGATCAGCCACAACATGGCGGACGTGATGGCCGTCGCGGACACCGTCGCGGTGCTGCGCCTCGGCCGCAACAACGGCGTCTTCGACAAGCGCAGCACCAACCAGGAAGAGATCATCTCGGCCATCACCGGCGCCACGGACAACGCCGTGACCCGGCGCAGGGCCCGTGGCCAGGAGGATTCCCAGTGAGCGACCACATCCCCGGGAACACCCCCGGCGACGAACCCGGACGCCACCGCCCCCGGCTGCCCGAGGACTCCATGCCCACCGGCGGCGTCAACGCGCCCGTCCCGGTCGCCCCCGAGGCCATCCCCGCGGTCGACCCCCGGCTGATCGTCCGCCAGGAGGGCGTCAAGGGCTACCTGGGCGAGTTCCGCCGCCGGATGAGCAGCGGCGAACTGGGCTCGCTGCCCGTCGTGCTGGCCCTGATCGTGATCTGGGCGGTGTTCGGCAGCCTCAACAGCAGCTTCCTGTCGGCGCAGAACCTCTCCAACCTGTCCCAGCAGATCGTCGGCACCGGCATGATCGCGATCGGCGTGGTCTTCGTGCTGCTGCTCGGCGAGATCGACCTCTCGGTCGGCTCGGTCAGCGGCCTGTGCGCGGCGATCTTCGCCGTCCTGAACGTCAGCAACGGCGTCAACCAGTGGGTCGCCCTGATCACCGCGATCGTCGGCGGGACGATCGTCGGCACCGTCCACGGCTTCTTCTTCGCCAAGATCGGCGTCCCGGCCTTCGTCGTCACCCTGGCCGGCAACCTCGGCTGGAACGGCCTGATGCTCCAGGTGCTCGGCGCCAGCGGCACCGTCAACCTCTCCGGCAAGGACATCGTCTCCCGGCTCTACAGCACCATCTACGGCCAGCAGATCGCCGCATACGGCACGGCGGCCGTCGGCGTGCTGCTGTTCCTGTTCGCCTCGCTGGTCGACGCCCGCCGACGGCAGGCCTCGGGCGTGCCGTCCCGGCCGGTCGCCGACATCGTGCTGCGGACCGTGCTGCTGGCGGTGATCGCCTTCCTCGCCGCCTACACCCTCAACCAGTACAAGGGGCTGCCGCTGGCCCTGCTGATCTTTTTGATTTTCATCGTGGTGCTGGACTTCGTGCTGCGCCGCACCACGTACGGCCGCCAGGTGTTCGCGCTCGGCGGCAACATCGAGGGCGCCCGCCGGGCCGGCATCAACGTCTCGTGGATCCGGATCAGCGTCTTCGCCATCTGCTCCACCATGGCCGCCGTCGGCGGCCTGTTCCTGGCCGCGCAGATCCAGTCCGCCAGCCAGACCTCCGGCGGCGGCAACCTGCTGATGAACGCCATCGCGGCGGCCGTCATCGGCGGCACCAGCCTGTTCGGCGGGCGCGGCAAGACCTGGTCGGCGCTGCTGGGCGCGCTGGTGATCGGCTCGATCCAGTCCGGGATGAACATCCAGGGCCTGAGCAACGCCATCCAGTTCATGATCACCGGCGCGGTGCTGCTGGCCGCCGTCGTGGTCGACTCGCTGGCCCGGCGCACCCAGCGGGCCGCCGGGCGGGCGTGAGCCCGGTCCGATCGGCCCTATGCTGCGGGCATGCCGAGTGAGCTGCGAGTTCATCGACCGGACACCGATCAGGCGTTCATCCTGCGCGAGACCGAGCTGACGCCCGTCCCCTTCGTGCCCGAGATCCGCCTCCACATGGCGCAGGACGCCATCGCGCTGTGGGAGACCACCGAGCGCGAGCGCGGCCGCGCCGGACTGCCCCCGCCGTTCTGGGCCTTCGCCTGGGCCGGCGGGGTCGCGGTCGCGCGCTACGTGCTGGACCACCCCGAACTGGTCGACGGGCGGGCCGTACTGGACATCGCGGCCGGCTCCGGGCTGGTCGGGGTGGCGGCCGCGCTGCGCGGCGCGACGCAGGTGCGGGCCGCCGAGATCGACGCCTACGCGGTCGCCGCCATCGGCCTGAACGGCGAGGCCAACGGCGTACGGGTGGACGGCGCGCTGGTCGACCTGGTGGACGGGGACGGCGCCCCGGCCGAGGTGGTGCTGGCCGGTGACGTGTTCTACGAACGGGAGATGGCCGCCCGCTTCCTGCCCTTCCTGGAACGGGCCGCCGCCCGCGGCGCCACCGTCATCGTCGGCGACCCGGGCCGGGCCTACCTGCCCCGGGACCGGTTCACCGCGGTGGCCGCCTACCAGGTGCCGGTGGTGGCGGACCTGGAGGACGCCTCGGTCAAGACCACCACGGTGTGGCGCCTCGGCTGACCGTCGGCCGTTCCCACGGGTCCTCCCGATCCTCCCGGCGTCCCGTCCACGACCCGGAATTCCGGGCGGCCCGGCCGGACCCCCTGCTAGACAGGCCGGCATGACCGAACAGATCGTGCTGCGCCCCGCCCGGCCCGAGGAGATCCCCGCCCTGCTCGCGCTCTGGGCCCGGGCCGCCAAGGGCACCAGCATCACCGACGACGAGGCGGGCGTGGCCGCGCTGCTCGCCCGGGACCCGGAGTGCCTGATCGTCGCCGCGGCGGCCGACGACCCCGGCACCCCGCTGGGCACCGTCATCGCGGGCTGGGACGGCTGGCGGTGCCACCTCTACCGCCTCGCCGTCGACCCCGACCACCGCCGCCGGGGCATCGGCGCCGCCCTGCTGGCCGCCGCCGAGGAGCGCTTCGCCGCGCTCGGCGGCCGCCGGGCCGACGCGATGGTGCTGGACGACAACGCCCTCGGCCACCGCACCTGGCAGGCCGCCGGCTACCACCCCGAACCGCAGTGGAGCCGCTGGGTCAAGCCCCTGGCCGGCGCGGCGGGTTAGGCGCGGCGGGTTAGGCGCGGCGCCCGCCGGAGTGGGGGGGGGGGGGGGGGCCCCGGGGCCCCCCCCCCCCCGCGCGCGCCCGCGGGGCGCGGGCCGCCGGGCGCGCCGCCGGCGCCCGGGGGCCCCCGCGGCGGGGGGGGGGCGGGC